>JAYUGZ010000221.1:0-13152 GCA_043767465.1 Cyanobacteriota bacterium | reverse complement strand
ACAAAGAGTCAGTTCTCTTGTGGAACAGGCCGGAAAGCCTGTTAAGAGAGAATAGTGCAAACTAAAATAAACAAAGCCCGCCGCTTCGGGCTAAAATTTAATGCACAGTTAAAAATTTGTGTGGGGTAAATATGGACTCATTAAAAGGGCGAGATTTATTAAGTCTGGCAGATTTAAGTATTGACGAATTAAATTATTTACTGGATCTAGCAGCCAGTTTAAAATCGGGCATGGTGAAGCTGAAACGTCCTAAAGTTCTCGGCTTGTTATTTTCCAAAGCTTCGACACGAACGCGGGTGAGTTTTACGGTGGCAATGTATAAATTGGGAGGGCAAGTTGTTGACCTGAATCCCAACGTTACGCAAGTCAGCCGCGGGGAACCATTGGTAGACACAGCGCGAGTTCTAGATAGATATTTAGACGTTTTGGCAATTCGGACTTTCGAGCAAAAAGACTTAGTAACCTTTGCAAATTATGCAAAAATCCCTGTAATTAATGCCCTGACTGATGAGGAACATCCCTGTCAAGTATTAGCAGATTTAATGACAGTCAAAGAATGTTTTGGCAAGTTAGAAGGAATAACCTTAACTTATTTAGGCGATGGCAACAATATGGCTAATTCGCTGATGTTAGGTTGTGCAATGATGGGGATGAATGTGAGAATTGCTTGTCCTGAAGATTTTCTGCCAAATCCTCAGATTGTGGAAAAAGCCAAGGCAATTGCTAACGGCAAAACAGAAGTTACTGTGACGGTTGATGCTAAAGCTGCTGTCAAGAATTCTCAAGTAATTTATACCGATGTTTGGGCGAGTATGGGACAGGAAGAAGAAGCAAAAACTAGGATTCCTTTGTTTGAGCCTTATCAGGTAAATCAAGAATTGGTAGATTTAGCAGATAAGAATGCAATTGTATTACACTGTTTGCCGGCGCACCGAGATGAAGAGATTACAGATGCGGTAATTGAAGGAAGTCGATCGCGCGTTTGGGATCAGGCCGAAAATCGGATGCACATTCAGCAAGCTTTGCTGGCCGGTATTCTCGAAAGCGATTAGGAATTAGCTAAAGATTGGTCTTTCCAGTAGTTTTTGACCATACCTTATGGGGTGTTGACTTTGTGATTATGCCTGAAAACTTACAGGAGATTCCACGTTTATGAAGTACACCCCGATTGCTCTTCTATTGCCGTAGTAGGGACACGGCAGTGCCCAAGGAGTGTCAACTTAAAGTCAAACCCTGTCAGAGACTGTTGTTTCACGATTAGGCCCAGATCTCCCTGGCGCCCCCCTTAGGTCGGGGGGGACAAGAGTCTTATCAAAGTCCCCCTTCTTAAGGGGGATTTAGGGGGATCTGGACTAGGCGTAAAAACGAGATTTATCAAGGCTTTCAGGCTTAAGTTGACACCTATGGGCATCTTGAGTGTCCCTACCTCTGTTGTGTACCTCACTAAGCTGAAAAGTGCTGTATTGTCCGATCGCCCGATCGAGTCAACACCCTAGCTAGAAGCCGTGCTTGCCGATAATACGATAGATGCCCGAATTGCGGGAAACAAGAACGTGCCTTTTTACCATAATAAAAAAACGCCCGCGTCAAACGCTTTAACCGATCTGATTCGCGCCGTACTGCGGATGAACGCAACGGTGCAAAAATCAGGAACACGCCTCATGCGGGGGACGGGAATAACCAATGCTCGGTGGCAAACGCTGAGTGAGTTATTCGCACTAGAAAAGCGCGTCACCGTCAGCGAATTGGCGCGGCATATGGGCTTAACACGGCAAGCTGTACAACGACTCGCTGACGACATGGCAACCGACGGTCTGGTTAAGTTCGCCGAAAATCCCGGTGATGCCCGCGCGATGCACTTGCTGCTCACGGAAGCAGGCAGGGCAACGTATCACGATGCGTTGGAGCGCGAATGGCAGTGGACAAATGCGATCGCCGAAGACTTTGACGCAGAACAAATCATTCGTGCTGTGGGACTTCTGGAAGCCATTACGCAGAAGATGCAAACCGATGATTGACAACATATTGTCAATACGGTAGCATTGATATTGACAGTATATTGTCAATATTTCTCGTAAGCAAGCCACCAACCATATGCCACAGCCAACCGCCGCCGAACAGTTCGACCCGCATAACCCACGATTTACTGCCGATCGATTCACGCTCCTCGCGCAGATGCAATCCGAGGCTCCCGTAACATTCCTGCCCGCACTTCATGTTTACGCTGTGACGCGGTGGCAGGAAGTGCACGACGTTTTGGGTGATGCCGTGACATTCGCGTCATCCGAGGCGTTTAGCGCGGGACTTCATCTCGCGCCCGAAGCCAGCGCCATCTATTCACTCACGTCGCCGCTGTTCGCCTACAACCTGATCAACGTGGACAAGCCGCTCCACACCCGCTTGCGCGACCCGCTGATGGCGGCATTCTCACCAAAGCGGATTCAGTCCCTCGCCCCGACGGTGGTAGCGGATGTCGAAGATTTGCTCGATTCTATTGCGGTGTCGGGCGATCGAACTGATCTACTCCTGACTTTGTGCAAGCCACTGCCACTACGAACAATCTGCCGACTACTGGGTGTTCCGCTGGCGGATGCCGAGAAGTTGAGCGGCTGGTCGGATGCGCTGATCGCGTTCCAGACACCCGGCTTACCCGTCGAGGTGCAAGTCGGCGCAGCACACGGTTTGCGGGCGTTGGACAACTACGTCCGCGAAAAGATCGCCCAAAAAGCCGCGACACCGGACGAAGGTTTAATTTCCGCGTTGGTCGCCGGTCGCGCTGCTGGGGAAAACGATTTGTCAGATGATGAATTAGTCGCGGACATTGCCGTCGTTTTCTTTGCCGGACACGAAACGACGATTAATACGATCGCCAATGCGTTCCATTCGCTTTTGGATCGCCGTGACTATTGGGAAGCCGTCGCAGCGGGAACCGTGGATGTCGAAAATCTCACCGATGAACTCTTGCGCCACGATACATCAGTGATGGGCTTATATCGACGTGCCACTGTAGATACTGCGATCGGCGGCGTTTCCGTGCCACAGGGCGCGACGGTTTGGGTGTCCTATGCGGCGGCAAACCGCGATCCTGCTGTGTTCGACGCGCCGGACAAGCTCCAGTGTCCGCGTGGGAACGCCCGCCAACATTTGACGTTCGGCTACGGTGCTCACTATTGTGTCGGGCCGTTGCTTGCCCGGTTGCAATTGCGCGAGGCGGTCACTCGGACTGCGAAGCGTTTTCCAGAGATGCGTCTTGAGGCGGGTGCGATCGTGCCAGAAATCCCACATCATGGTCTTCGCGCTCCGATCGCACTTCCGGTGCTGCTGAAATAATTTTGTCATACCGATTGAATAGAACTAGGAAAAAATGAAAGCAATCGTAATTAACGCATACGGCAATGAAGACGTTTTGGACTATACCGATGTCGATCGTCCAGAGCCGAAAGCGGACGAAGTTTTGGTGAAAGTTCACGTCGTGGCGGTCAACCCGGTTGAGTGGAAAATCCGCGATGGGATGGGCGAAAGTTTCGGACTCAAACTGCCGCTGATTCTGGGCGGTGACATCGCCGGAACCATCGAAGAGGTTGGCGTTGAGGTTAAAAATTTCAAGCAGGGCGATGCGGTTTATGGGATGACCGTATCCGGCGGTTTCTCCGGTGGCTATGCCGAATACGCGCTTGCCAAAGCAGATGCGATCGTCCTCAAACCGGACAACATCAGTTTTGAAGAGGCGGCGGCAATTCCGATCGCCGCGTTGACGGCGTGGCAAGCGATGTTCGATTTGGCGCATCTGAGCAGCGGGCAAAGAGTCTTGATAACTGGAGCGTCGGGTGGCGTTGGTTCAATGGCTGTTCAGCTTGCCAAAGCGAAAGGTGCGATCGTCATTGGCACGGCTTCAGGCAAAAACGAACAATTCGTCCGTGATTTGGGCGCAGATGAATTCGTTGATTACACGCGGCAACCGTTTGAAGAAGTCGTCAAAGATGTGGATGTTGTGTTTGATACGATCGGCAGCGACACCCAGGAGCGAGCTTTCCAAACTCTGAAAAAGGGTGGCTTTCTAGTCACGTCGGCGCAGACTCCATCCGCAGAAAAAGCCAAAGAATTCGGCGTAGAAGCCGCCTTTGTCTTTTGTAAGCCGAACGCGGGACAATTAGCCGAAATCAACCGGCTGATTGAAGAAGGCAAATTGAAAATACACATCGAAACAATTCTGCCGCTCACAGAAGTTAAAAAGGCACATCAACTTTCCCAAAGCGGGCGCACGCGCGGCAAAATTGTTTTGCAGGTCGGAGCATAGTCAGGACTTACGCAGAGAGCACACTGCAATTCTCCCTGCCTAAATCCCGATCGAGTTGAAGAGAGACTAAAGCAAAATTCAGGACAAAACTAATGAAAATGAAAAAAGCACTAATAACAGGAGCCAATAAAAGTATTGGTTTTGAAACCGCCCGCCAACTGTTGCAAAAGGGATATTACATTTACTTAGGCAGCCGTAATTTAGAGAATGGTTTGGAAGCAGTAGAAAAGCTGAAAGCCGAAGGATTAACCGATGTGGAAGCCATCCAAATAGATGTCAGCGATGATGAATCGGTAAAGGCAGCCCGTGCCGAAATCGGCAAAAGAACCGAAGTGTTGGATGTACTGATCAATAATGCTGGTATTCTCGGTGGCATGACTCAAACAACAAATACAGATATCACTGTTTTTAAACAGGTATTTGATACGAATTTGTTTGGCGTAATTAGCGTTACCCAGGCTTTCATAGATTTGCTGCAAAAGTCCGCTCAACCCCGCATCGTGAATGTAACGTCAGGCTTGGCTTCGCTCACTCTGCACAACGACCCTACTTGGAAATATTACAACGTCAAAGCGGCTGTTTACAATTCATCAAAAGCGGCACTTAATATGTACACCATTACGTTGGCTTACGAATTGCGGGATACACCGTTTAAAGTTAATGCTGTTGACCCCGGATTTACTGGCACAGATTTCAACCAGCATAGGGGAACCGGTTCCGTCGAGGATGCCGCTGCGCGTTTAGTGAAATACGCCACCATCGACGCTGACGGCCCGACAGGAAAGTTTTTTAGTGATGACAACAGCCCAGAAACGGGAGAAAGCCCGTGGTAGTTTCAGGTAGTTAACAATCGAAACGGTTTTGCCGCTTGCGGAAGTGAAAAAGGCACATCAACTTTCCCAGAGCGGGCGCACGCGCGGCAAGATTGTTTTGCAGGTCGGAACATAGTCAGGACTTACGCAGAGGGCGCACTGCAATATCTCTTGCATAAGTCCCGATCGAGTTGAAGAGAGACTAAAGCAAAATTCAGGACAAAACCATGATTTTAGTCACAGGAGCCACCGGACAATTAGGCACAGCAGTAATCTACAATCTACTGGAAAAGACATCCGCCAACCAAATTGCCGCATTTGTGCGTGACGAAAGCAAAGTATCTGACTTAAAGGAAAAAGGTATAGACATCCGGGTGGGGAGTTACGATGATACTGCCTCGCTTGACAGCGCAATGCACGAAATCGAAAAGGTCTTACTGATAGCCGGAACAGATGAGGACAAGCGTCTTCAGCAACACCAAAATGTAGTGGATGCCGCAAAAAAGGCAGGTGTTCAATCTGTCGCCTACACCAGTCGGACTTTGAAAGACAGAAACACTTTGGCAAACAAGTTGATGGTGGGACATTTTCAGACGGAAGATTACATCAAAGCGAGTGGGTTGAACTATGCCATATTTCGCAATGTCTTGTATATGGACACCATTCCGCAGTTTGTAGGGGAAAGAGTTTTTGATACGGGTATTTACTTGCCGACTGGTCACGGCAGAGTCCCTTTTGCCCTCAGAAGCGAAATGGGCGAAGCCATTGCGAATGCACTGTTAGAAAGCGGTTGCAGTAACCGCATCTACAAACTCACAGGAAGTGAGTCATATTCCTTTGACGATGTTGCGGCTACCCTTTCCGACTTATCAGGTAAAGAGGTAGATTATACCCCTGCTGAGAAATCAGCATTTGAGGCGCAAATGAAAGAGCGTGGTGTACCGGAAACTATGGTTCAAAGGATTGTGGGTTTTCTAACGGACATCAAGAACGGGCAGGAAGAAGAGGTCAGTCCCGACCTGGAAAACCTGCTTGGGCGAAAGCCTGCATCGCTTAAAGAGGGGTTGAAAGTTCTTTTCAATGTATAGGGAAACTATTTCCTTTTGCCCAAATTTTCTAAATTCGGTAGAATGAAAGGAAAGCCATTCTCTCTATCTCTTCTCTTTCTCTGCGCCCTCTGCGCCCTCTGCGGTGAATAAAAAAATCTAATTCACAAATGAATAAAATTGATACAGCCGTTTTCAATTTGATATAATTGGTGGCAACATTGCCTGAATTGCGATATTCATAGTGGGAAATTGCAGCGGTGAAATGCTCCCATTTTCCCCAAGAATCAATTCGCTTTGATACCCATTTTCAGCCGGTTCTCGAAAAACATGAAGTTGTCGATCGTTCACATTTAACACCCAATAATCGGCAATTCCCGATCGCGCATAAGCCTTGGCTTTAATTTCGCGATCGAAAGTTAAACTGCTATCTGCCACCTCAATAATCAGATATACCTCAGAAGGAGTTGGATGGTGAGTCGCATAGTCAAAGGGATCGATTCTGACTAGGGCGATATCCGGTTCTGGTTCAGAATTGTCATCGAGTGCGATCGGATCTTGGGTATAAACAGCAGCCTGATTTCCCAGAAGATCGCGTAGTAGGTTCGCAGTACGTCTCGTACCTGAAGTGTGAGCAGTTCCTTTTGCACTCATTTTGATGATATTTCCTGACAGTAATTCGACTCGTTCCTCTGGGTGAAAGAATCCCATATCTCCCAGTTTATGATACTCTTTAACAGTCCATTTACGGAGTGTGAAAGGGGCTTCTGTTATTAGCATAGCTTCACCAAAAAAATCACAATTTGATTTTGATTGTAGACTATTTTATAAGACTTGGCGGTTGAAACCGCGTCTACACAGACACTCACGCGCCTCCGCGGGTTGAAGAAAAGATTACAATTTAGGGAGTAAGGTGGGCAGCGCCCACCCTACAGACTGATTAAGAGGCTCCGAAATTTACTTTTGTGACTTCACCTGCGACAACATTAACTGTTTGTTGAATTTGACTTCCATCAACTTTCAACTGATAAGAACCGGGTGAAAGCTCGATCGCCCCAAACCATCCTTTACCATCAGCGCGCAGTTGGCGCACCTTCCCACCAGCATTAACTGCCTGCAATGTCAAGCCCGTGCCGTCGCAAGTTCTCTCGCACCGCTGCAAATTTCCGGCGATCGCCCCAGCAGTCGGCCGCGACTTCCAAGGCATATCAGGAACCGCTGTGGGCATAGTCCACACAGGCTGAGTTTGAATAGTTCTGCCCGTGGCAGCGTCAACGTATTGACTCGGCTGCGACAGCGCGTTGTAAAACAAATCGTTGGTTTGGGGAACGTATTTCCAAGGCTGGCGGGGCAAATCTCCGCTGCCGCCCGATCGCAGTTCGCCGTTTGTGTAAATATTGCTGCTAGCGTAGGAATACAAAACCGTACCCGCGACGTTATTTCCTTTAGCAGAAGGCGCTTCAGCGCGGCGGATTTGGGCTAGCGTGTCTTCGATGTAGTTGAGATAGTTGCCAGGCCCGATCGCAATTTGGCGGTTATATTGGTGATCTTTAGCGTACTCGATCCAGTGGTTGTAACCCATCTTCTGCTGCGGCTTATACTCGCGCTGGTAAGTCATCGGCATCGCCATGTCGATAATACCTTCCTCCAACCAAGCACGCCAATCCTGAAATACTTCTTGGTAAGGCTGCGTTTTATACCAGGCTGCATCGTTTGTCGGGCCGTCTCCCCAGGCGATCGTTGCCGCCGTAATCTTCAGACGCGGTTTAATCGCCAAAGCTTCCACATAAAGCTTCCGCACTAAATTTGTCACCTGATCGCGTCGCCACTGCATCCACAGCGGATCGCTGGCTGACGGTTTGCCCGATCGACCGTTTTGTTGGTTGAAACGGGCGATCGAAGTAGGATTGTAGCCCCAATTCGGCCCACCATAGCGCACGTAATCTAGCTGTACGCCGTCCACATCGTAGCGCTTCAGCAAGTCCAAATAGACGGAAACAGTATAATCTAGGGCGTCTGGATTACCGGGATCAAGGAAACCTTTAGCTTCGCCGCCCGAAGTCAGCATCGCCCAATTGTCCTTTCCTGACGCATTGGGCCCATGTTCTTGCCAAACGTGATTGGCGGGAAGTTTGCCACCGGAAACTACTGGTAGCGTCACCATCCAGGCGTGTACTTCTATACCTGCGGCGTGGGCTTTGTCAATCAAATCTTGGAGGGGATCGAAACCTGCTGGAACATTCGGATCGGTGGTGCGGGGTTCGATCGCACTCGTGTAAAAGGCATCGCCGCGGCGGCGGACTTGGGCGACGATCGCGTTGGCATTGGCTTTCTGGGCGTCTGCAATCAACTTTGTGACTTCTTGAGGGGTTTTGAAACCTGGGTTGAATGCGTCCACCCAGAAGGCGCGAAATTCGCTGGTTGGGGTTTGTGGAGGCATAATGGCGTTAGCCCGTGAAGGGAACAAGTTTGATAACCAACCGGGAGTCAGCAGAAAACTGATTGTTAAGCCGATCGCGAATAGGCTTGACAAAAAGAGTGTTTTAGTCTTTCGCATGAGGAATGTGTGAGAGAGCGTTTAACTGTCGTTTACGGACGTTTGGTGTGAGCGTCCGCTTGACATTTTGGCACATCGGTGAAACTTTGGACGAAAATAGACTGAACTCGCGATCGGCAACATCACCTAATTTTCTGGATACTTTCTTGAACTGTGAAGGATACGGAGAATTTCTACGCTTTCTTCTTTTACTCGATAGATGATGAGATAAGATGTATTGGAAATCACAAGTTCTCTAGTAGCTTCTACGCGACCAACTCTGCCCATAAAAGGAAACTCTGCGAGTTGAGCTACAGCACTCTGAATCCTTAGAATTAATTGCCTTGCTGCCTCTGGATCGTCTTTGACAATATATGCGTGAGCTTGTTCTAGATTTCGCAAAGCTTGTCGCAGCCACTTAATTTTCATTTGTCAACTTGGCAAAAATTGCTTGGACTTCATCATCGCTGGCAAAGTCTCCAGCTTCGGCTTCGGCAACGCCTTTGTTAATTTCATCAAGCAGCCATTGATAGATTTCAAGATAAGAAGCGATCGCTTCGTTCAAAACATAGGTTAAATCGCGATCCATAACAGTAGCGATCGCCCTCAGCGCCTCTTTTTTATCGCTATCAATTGGAAAGGTAACATCTTCTTGGTTCATGGCTGCCTCTTGCTGTTATGGGAAGAGAGTAAACTGGTACTATCATAGCGTAAATATTACAATTTGGGTTAAAATCAACTGAACTCGCGATCCTCATCGAGGGCTTCGCTAACGAACTTTTCTCAACAAATGATAGCACCGTACTTTCAAACCCTAGCCCTTGCGGGTGATAGCAAGACAACTACCAGCAATTTACTCGATCGAGTAGATTTATTGCGTTTAGAAGCAACCCAAAAATTGCAGCAAAGCCAGAGGGGAAAAAAAGGACAATTTTTAACCCCTTCGTCAGTGGCAAGTTTAATGGCGGGAATGTTTGAATTTAAATACCCAGATATATCGCTTTTAGATGCAGGTGCAGGTATTGGTTCCCTGTTAGCAGCCGTTGTTTGCGAACTTTGTCAGCGTCAAGACAAACCCCGTAGCCTGCACGTTACAGCTTATGAAATTGACAGTATTCTGATTCCGTATCTTAAGAAAACTTTAGAATTATGCCGAACTGAATCTCAGCGTTGTGGGATAGATTTTACCAGTGAAATTCGTCAAATTGATTTCATTGAAGACACCGCCGATATGTTGCAGCCCAATCTATTTACACAGTCTGTAAAACTAGAATTCACAAATGCAATAATCAATCCTCCCTATGCCAAGATAGACGCTAAATCCCAAATCAGAACGTGGCTGCGTTCTATAGGAGTAGAAACCAGCAATCTCTACGCTGGCTTCACAGTTGCAGCAGCTAAACTGCTCAAATCAAACGGTGAATTAGTCTCGATTACTCCCCGCAGCTTTTGCAACGGTTTATATTTTCGAGATTTCCGCCAAGTCTTCCTGCAAATGATGGCTTTACGCCAAATACATATCTTTGAATCCCGACAGGAAATATTTCGCGATGACGCAGTGCTACAAGAAACTATTATCGTGCGCGCTACGAAACAAATAGAAAAGCCAGGTACTTTACTTATAACTTCCAGCCACATTGCTGACGATGACCTGATTTTGTCTCATGAGTTACGATATACTGATGTAATTAACCCCAAAGATTCAGAGCAATTCATTCGGATTTTACCGGATGCTGTCAGCCAGCAAGTAGTCGAGCAAATGGCTCAATTTACTTGCACTCTAAAGGAATTATGCTTGACAGTTTCCACCGGAAAAGTTGTTGATTTTCGCGTTTGTTATGATTTGCGGTTAGAACCAGAAAATGATACAGTTCCGCTGATTTATCCAGCACATTTCTCGGCTGGTTATATTGAATATCCCACAGTAACTAGAAAACATCAAGCTTTAGCTGTCACAGAAAGAACGGCTGCACTGCTCATACCTAACGAACATTATGTTTTGACCAAGCGCTTCTCGTCAAAGGAAGAGAAAAAGCGAATTGTTGCAGTTGTCTGGGATGCCAACAAAATTAATAGTTCTAGCGTTGGCTTTGAGAACCATTTAAATTATTTTCATCAACAGGGACGCGGATTAGACATCACCCTGGCGCGGGGATTAGCAGTTTATCTAAATTCAAGCTTGGTAGATGCGTTCTTCCGGCTGTTCAACGGACACACTCAAGTTAATGCTACTGATTTGCGCAATTTGAAGTATCCTAATTTAGACCAATTACTTTTACTTGGTACTCAAATAGGAGAAATATTTCCTACACAACGGGAGATTGATGAACTTGTTGAGAGACAACTGCTGAAGGCGAAAAATCCGTTAGAAAATAGCCCAATGACAATCAAGAACCGCATCAATGAATCTCTAGAAATACTTGCCGCCCTTGGTTTTCCCAAAGCCCAGCTTAACGAACGTTCAGCTTTAACCCTTCTGGCTTTGCTCGACATCAAGCCAAAGGATGCTTGGGAATTAGGGAAATCTCCACTTTTGGGAATCACACCAATTATGGAATTTATGGAGCAGCATTACGGTAAAAAATATGCACCAAATACGCGGGAAACTGTCCGGCGCCAGACTGTGCATCAGTTTTTAGATGCAGGTTTAATTGTGGTTAATCCTGACAGTCCCAAACGTCCGGTGAATAGTCCCAAAACGGCATATCAAATAGAAGATAGTGCTTTAGAACTGCTACGAACTTATGACAGTTCTGACTGGAACAAGAATCTTCGCGCTTACCTCGCATCCGTCGAAACGCTTAAGAAACGATATGCACAAGAGCGAGAAATGGCTCGGATTCCAATTACCATCGAAGGTGATGTCAAAACTCTTTCGCCCGGAGGTCATAACGTCTTAATATCAAAGATTGTGAGTGAGTTTGCTTCTCGCTTTACTCCGGCTGGTAGGCTGCTTTATGTCGGAGATACAGATGAAAAGTTTGCTTATTTTAACGAAGCATCGCTAACTGCATTAGGAGTTACAATTGATGCTCATGGTAAAATGCCAGATGTAATTGTTCATTTCACTGAAAAAAACTGGTTGGTGTTGATTGAAGCTGTTACTTCTCATGGGCCCATTAATCCAAAACGCAAAACTGAGCTTGAGAATCTTTTTATAAGTTCGACAGTACCTTTGGTGATGGTGACAGCTTTCCTCAGCCGCAAAGCAATGGCGGAATATTTATCTGATATTTCCTGGGAAACTGATGTCTGGGTAGCAGAAGAGCCTACTCACCTGATTCATTTTAACGGACAACATCTGTTGCAGGCTTATTCAAAAGAAGAAAATATTTGTGAGCCAGAATGATGCTAAAATACGCTGTTTGTATCGCTGGTGCTGGCATTAGCGTAACATATACTGTGATGCCAGCGGTTGAATTGACCGGAAATTGTCGATCGCACTCAGTAAACCAAATCAGTAGTTAGGCAAAATATGTCTGCAATGGAAAAAAAACATATCGATGGATTGTGGGTATCAGTATTATACTTCGCTCAGGGTCTCCCGTACACCGTCGTTAATTTAATGTCGGTGATTTTTTTGAAAGGGATGGGAACCAGCAACGAGATGATCGGATTGACAAGTTTGTTGTCTTTTCCCTGGGTTTTAAAAGGTTTGTGGGGGCCTGTGGTTGATATGTATTCCACTAAACGCAAGTGGATTTTAACAACGGAAATTATTTCTATTTTTCTATTTGCGTTGCTAGCTTTTGGTGTATTGACGCCCGAGCCTGTTATTATATCACTTGTGCTCTTTACGGCGATCGCCTTTGTGTCCGCTACTCACGACATCGCCATTGATGGATTTTACTTAAACGTTCTGAATAAAGACAAACAAGCGCTATTTGTCGGCGTTCGCAATACCGCCTACAGGGGCGCAGTTATTGCCGGTAGCGGTTTATTGGTATTCTTAGCCGGGAAAATAGCAGAACAGCATTTAGTCACAGGAACAGCGGGCGATACAAAGGTATATCAGGACATTCAGTTGTCACTTTTGGGTTCGTCTTTTAGCGTCTCTCCGCTTAGATATGGCTGGGCGACAGCGTTTGGAATTTGTGCCATTATCTTTGTGCTGATTTATCTGTTTCAGCGCTGGTATCTTCCCTATCCTAGAAATTATGCTGTCGAAGCCGGCGCACCCCAAAACACAACTAGCTTTTTCGAGGCATTTAAAACTTATTTTGAGCAAGATAAAATTGGCTGGATTGTTGCTTATGTCTTGATTTTTCGCTTGGGTGATGCCTTAACATTCAAAATGGCTGCTCCTTTTTTAATGGATAAAGTTGACAAAGGAGGTTTGGCTGTTTCTACTTCGGAAATGGGTTTGCTATCGGGTACTGTTGGAGTAATTTTTCTGTTAATCGGAGGGTTACTGGGCGGTTATTTGATTGCCAAACAAGGATTGAAAAAATGGATGTGGCC
>JAYUGZ010000220.1:0-2070 GCA_043767465.1 Cyanobacteriota bacterium | reverse complement strand
CATAATCAAGCATAAATAAAAAAGTCAGTTGTTAGTTGTTATTAGTTAGTTGTTATTGGTTAATTGTTATTGGTTAGTTGTTATTGGTTAGTTGTTATTAGTTAGTTGTTATATCAAATCCGGTAGGTTGCATCGGAATTAATATTACCCGAAATCAGGACACTGCACGTGCCGTGTCCCTACAATTAATCTGGCGTAGTCCAAGGGCACGTGCAGTCTCCTCTATATCATAAGGAGTGTAACCGGAATAGATATTAGTTGTTGTTAACAGTCAACAGTCAACCGTCAACAGTCAACCGTCAACTGTCAACTGTCAACTGTCAACAGACATCCGCAAGTGCAGAAATCAGTCGCAGATTGTCCGCCCTCTCGCGCACGGCTACTCGAAAAAATCGATCGCCCAACTCAGGAAAACTCAAACAATCTCGAATCAAAATCCGGTGTTGTTGCAACAGACTTTTTTGAATTGCAGTCACCGACACCGAGGACTCAACTAACAAAAAATTAGCCGCCCCTGGAAAAGGTTGCAAACCCGGCAAATCAGCCAAACCCTCAAACAGCTCTCGGCGAGCCACAGGCAGCCAATCCCAAGTTTGCCGCTCAAAAGCAGTATCTCGCACCACAGCAGCCGCTGCTGCGGCAGCCAAGGCATTTACAGGCCAAGGATCGCGCAGCAACTGCCAGCGGCGGAGGATGTCGGGATGGGCGATCGCACATCCCATCCGCAGTCCCGGCAGAGAATAGAATTTGGTGAGCGATCGTAAAATCACCAAATTCGGAAACTCCTCAACCTGAGCGATCAAAGTTTCCTGCTCAGACGGCGGTAGAAAGTCCATAAAGGCCTCATCCACCACCACCAGAGGCAACTGCTCCAAATAAGGCCGTATCGCCTGCCTACCGAACAACAAACCCGTAGGATTGTGCGGGTTGTTCAGTAGCAAACCTCGATCGGCACCAAGAGCAAGAGGAACCGGGATAGCGAGAGAAGGAGAGACAAAAGAACGGTCAGAAACCGACAAATCATCCGTTACCAACCCGCTTCCAGTCTCCCAGTCCAACGATTGCAGCTCCAAAGGACAATCCAGCACCTGCGCACCGAAAGCCTTCAGAGCCCGCCAGTAATCGCCAAAAGCCGGAGTCACCAAATAAGTCGCCTCCAGCTTCGACAAATCAAGAGCCGCCCAAGTCAACAATTCCGCCGAACCGTTCCCCGGCAAAATCCAATCCGGGTCAACATTAAACGCCTCACCCAAAGCAGTCCTCAGCTCTCCATAATCCGGGTCTGGGTAAGCCGTGAGACTGCTCAAATGAGCTTGAATCGCAGCCAGGGCCGACTCAGGAGGGCCCAAAGGACTGATACTGGCAGAAAAATCGAGAATAGCAGAGGCAGGGCAGCCAGCCAGTGCGGCAGCCCAAGCTAAATTCCCACCGTGTACAGGTCTAATCAAGACTCAGTTCACCAATTAAATTTTGGGTTCTTTCGGCGGTGCAACTCTGTCCTTAAACAACTTACCTGCGGAAAATGCAGGAACTCTGGTTGCCGGGATTTCCATCTTGTCGCCAGTTTTAGGATTGCGACCCTCACGGGCTTTGCGTTCCCGCGACTCAAACGAGCCAAAACCGACCAGCGTCACCTTGTCGCCGTCAGAGACAGCCTCCATGATTGCTTCCAAGGCTGCACTCAAAACAGCATCTGCCTGTTTTTTCGTCACGCTAGCCTTTTCCGCGACTGCATCAACCAATTCACCTTTGTTCATTGCGCACTCCTTCTGGGATTTGCAAAATACGTCAAACAGATTTCAATTATTAGCTGTGAGTTATCAACTGTATTGGAGTTGGGGTGAGGAGATTTGGGTAGTCCCCTATTGCTCCAGCCCGCTTCCCCAATTAAGAACTCCTGCTGAATACCAATTACCCTAGGATAATTGGTCAGAAAAGGAATTTTTGTTTCTAACTGCTGAAAACCCGACAGCATCTAATTTTCACTGCATTATTCTAAAGTCTTGCCGACCCTTATGGATCGGTGGAACCTTTAATTTATATGGATTTAGACATTTTTTTGAATTAATC
>JAYUGZ010000219.1:0-2071 GCA_043767465.1 Cyanobacteriota bacterium | reverse complement strand
ACAGAGTGCAAGCACCGGAGCATTTTTTGCGATTTTTATTATCGGGCAAAACTGCGGAAAGTTGGGATTGGTATGAAACGGGAGTTGTTTTATTTTTAGGCGGCGACCAATTTTTTACGGTTGTTATTGGTAAAAGGCTAAAATATCGCACGGTTACTTATGCTGAATGGGACGCGCGGTGGTATCGCTGGATTGATAGGTTTGCGGCGATGAAAGCGGAAGTATTGGCTAAAGTTCCGCAAAAATATGCTAGTAAATTTACAGTTGTGGGAGATTTGATCGCGGAAGTAGGCGATCGCAAATCGGACGCCGGAGATTGGGCGGGCACGGGGGATAGGGCGGGCACGGGGGCACCGCCCCTACGGGAAATGGACTTAGTTGGATTGTTACCGGGTTCTAAGGCGGCAAAATTAGCTTTGGGTGTACCGTTGTGTTTGGCGATCGCGCAATCGATCCATCGAGTCCGGCCTGAAACGCGCTTTGTAATTCCGGTTGCTCCGAGCTTAGATGTGCAAACTCTAGCACGTTTTGCCGACGCTGAACAAAATCCTTGCTTGCATTTATTTGTCAACGCTAGCGCGGAACTTCATTTAACAGAATCGCCGTTTTTGCAGACAGAAAATGGCTTACAAATAGAACTTTGGACGCAAACTCCTGCCTACGATTTGCTATCACAATGCAGCCTGTGTTTGACTACTGTGGGGGCGAATACTGCCGAATTGGGTTCGTTAGCTGTACCGATGATTGTGTTGATTCCGACGCAGCAATTGGATGCGATGAAAGCTTGGGATGGTTTGCCGGGATTGTTGGCAAATTTGCCGTTAGTCGGTTCTGTTTTTGCGAGGGGGATTAATTGGCTGATTCTGCAATTGGGGAAGGGAAAGCTTTATGCTTGGCCGAATATCTGGGCGGGCGAGGAGATTGTGCCGGAGTTGATTGGTAAGCTGGAAGCGGATGTTGTGGCTGATTTGGCGATCGACTATTTGAGCCATCCTGATAAATTAGCACGAATGGGCGATCGGCTCCGCAGTGTGCGCGGCGAGTCTGGGGCGGCGCGGAAAATCGCTAAATTGGTTTGTGAAGAAGTCGATTTTATTAGTAATTAGTAATCAGTCATTGCCACATTTTGTAGCCATGACTTTAGTCTCTAAGCGGGTCAAAAATTGCTGAAAAACCTTTGTATCTATCATTCACATCCGAGGCCCGATCCCCCTAAATCCCCCGGATAGTCGGGGGACTTTGAGAAGTAGACGGTTCCCCTTTTTTTTGCGGACTTTGATCTGTTTCCGGTTCCCCCCTTCTTAAGGGGGGCTAGGGGGGATCTAGGCCTAATCGTCAGACAGCAGATCCGTGCTAGATTTTATGTTAAGTTGACACGAATGCTTTAGTCCTTATCTAAATCGTCCATCATCTCCCGCAATTCTTCCTGCTTTTGCTTAGCAAACTGAATGCTGCCCAAACTTGCCAACAATCCGCCGGAAGCAGTAACGGTAGCTTCCGAGATTTTATTACAATACAGCAGTCCTACACCTCCGAAAGTAATCATAGCCGAGGCGGCGGTGACTGCAAGGGCAAGATTGTAGCTTTGGCGAACTTGCCGCAGCGATTCTCGGATCATTTCTCTTTTAAGTTCGCTATAATCTTCATCAGGGTGCGAGTTGCCGAATAAGTTAAAATTCATAGCTGTTTCCTCTCCAAGTAGGTTGCTCTTGTTACAGATATCTTACTTAAGGAAAAAGGGAGGCTCAAGGGCAGATAAGGTTAGTTTTAATTTGTGTTCTGCCCTAAATTTTAGGGCAGATAGGGCAGGATGTTCAAACCTATCTGCCCTAGTCAAAAAGAAGTAATTAAATTATGATTTACGCATGGAAATCAGAAACCTGGTCTTTACGAAAATACTTAGTTGTCACCCGTAGATTCGGGGAAAAACCCGGTTTCTTTGGTCGGAGTGCGTAAGTTTGGACTGTGGGATTTTCCCGAAGTCCGCCAGGGAATTAATTCCCTGGCTAATAGCAAAAGTCGGTTGAAACCGACTGAAATACCAATGAATCTCTAGTCGTCTTCAGACGAC
>JAYUGZ010000218.1:0-5224 GCA_043767465.1 Cyanobacteriota bacterium | reverse complement strand
AAATTCCGTTCACCCCTCGCGCCAAGCGGGTTCTAGAACTGTCCCTCGAAGAAGCTCGCCAACTCGGACACAATTATATAGGTACCGAACACTTGCTGCTGGGTCTGATCCGCGAAGGTGAAGGAGTCGCGGCCAGAGTCTTGGAAAACCTGGGAGTAGATTTGTCGAAAGTCCGCACCCAAGTGATTCGGATGCTGGGAGAAACCGCAGAAGTCGCAGCCACTGGCGGCGGTGCTCGCACCAAAACCCCAACCCTCGATGAGTTTGGATCTAACCTGACTCAAATGGCGGTGGATGGCAAGCTTGACCCAGTAGTCGGACGCCAAAAAGAAATCGAACGGGTAATCCAAATTCTCGGTCGTCGTACCAAAAATAATCCGGTGCTCATCGGTGAACCGGGTGTAGGCAAAACCGCGATCGCCGAAGGTCTGGCCCAACGCATCGCTAACAACGACATCCCAGACATCCTCGAAGAAAAGCGCGTCGTCACCCTCGATATCGGCTTGCTCGTAGCTGGTACGAAATACCGGGGGGAATTTGAAGAACGCCTCAAAAAAATCATGGACGAAATCCGCACGGCGGGTAACGTGATTTTAGTCATTGACGAAGTGCACACTTTGATCGGTGCAGGTGCGGCTGAAGGGGCGATCGACGCTGCGAACATTCTCAAGCCAGCTTTGGCTAGAGGCGAACTCCAGTGTATCGGCGCTACCACTCTAGATGAGTACCGCAAGCACATTGAGCGCGACGCAGCCCTAGAACGGCGCTTCCAACCAGTGATGGTTGGCGAACCCACCGTTGATGAAACGATCGAGATTCTCTTCGGTCTGCGGGAACGCTACGAACAGCACCACAAGCTGAAAATCTTGGATACAGCCCTCGAAGCCGCAGCCAAACTCTCTCACCGATATATCTCCGATCGCTTTTTACCAGATAAAGCAATTGACTTGGTAGATGAAGCAGGTTCGAGAGTCCGCCTGATCAACTCTCAACTTCCTCCCGCAGCCAAGGAACTCGACAAAGAACTGCGCAAAGTCCTGAAAGATAAAGACGAAGCGGTGCGTTCTCAAGACTTTGACAAAGCAGGGGAATTGCGCGATCGCGAAATGACGATCAAAGCCGAAATTCGCGCGATTTCCCAAGCCAAAAAAACCGACTCGGCGGCCCGTGGCGACACCGACCCATCGCCAGTAGTTACCGAAGAAGATATCGCTCAAATCGTGGCAAGTTGGACGGGCGTACCAGTCAACAAACTGACTGAATCTGAATCCGAAAAACTGCTGCACATGGAAGATACCTTGCACCAGCGCTTGATCGGCCAAGAAGAAGCAGTGAAAGCCGTTTCCCGCGCCATCCGTCGCGCTCGCGTTGGCTTGAAAAATCCCAATCGCCCGATCGCCAGTTTCATCTTCTCTGGGCCCACAGGTGTCGGTAAAACCGAACTGACGAAAGCCTTAGCTGGTTACTTCTTCGGTTCCGAAGACGCGATGATTCGGTTGGATATGTCCGAATACATGGAACGTCACACCGTCTCCAAACTCATCGGTTCTCCTCCTGGGTACGTCGGTTACAACGAAGGCGGCCAACTCACAGAAGCAGTCCGCCGTCGTCCTTACACAGTTGTGCTATTCGATGAAATCGAAAAAGCCCACCCCGATGTCTTCAATATGCTCTTGCAAATATTGGAAGACGGCCGTTTAACTGATGCCAAAGGTCGCACCGTAGACTTCAAAAATACGCTGCTGATCATGACATCTAACATCGGTTCTAAAGTCATCGAAAAAGGTGGCGGTGGCCTCGGTTTCGAGTTCAGCGACAACCAAGCCGATGCTACTTACAACCGCATTCGTTCTTTGGTTAACGAAGAACTCAAAAACTACTTCCGCCCAGAATTCCTCAACCGACTTGACGAAATTATCGTCTTCCGTCAGTTGAACCGAGAGGAAGTCAAGGAAATCGCCGTCATCATGCTCAAAGAAGTGTTCGGCCGCTTGACGGAACAGGGAATTACGATGGAAGTGACCGAAAAATTCAAGGAACGGCTGGTGGAAGAGGGCTACAATCCGAGCTACGGTGCTAGACCTCTGCGCCGCGCTATCATGCGGTTGTTGGAAGACAGTTTGGCTGAGGAAATTCTTTCTGGCCGCATCAAAGATGGCGACACCGCTGTTGTGGATGTGGACGAAGCCGGAGTTGTCAAGGTACTGCAAGGTCAAAAGCGGGAATTGCTTCCCCAAGGTGCTGAGTAAGGTTGAGTGGCGTGCGATCGCAAGTTAAGTTGTGAAATAGCTAATGTTGCGATCGTAAATAACTCAAAATCCTCACATAAAAAAAGGTAGAGAATTAAAATTCTCTGCCTTTTTTATGAGTTAATATTAACAGAATGCACTCAAATTTTCTAAGTATCTTCGTCTCAAAAAAACCTAAGACAGATCAACTCGGTTTCTGTAGGGTAGCATCCCCGTCCCGGCCCTGACGGGTTTCCAAATACCCAAACAAAGTTTTACGTTGAATTAGAGCGACCTACTTCCATGTCAATTAGATAATTAGCAGCGACTATATACGGGAGAAATAAATGACATCTGAAAAAAAGAATTTGGGTACAGAAGTAGTAGGAATTCCGGCTGAAACCTGGTGGATGAAAGCCTGGAAGTCGCAGCGAGAAAATCTTCAGATAGTGATTATTGCTTTGGGTTTAGCAATAGTGATTCGAGCGTTAATCGCCGAACCGCGCTTCATACCCTCAGATTCTATGTTACCAACTTTGCACATAGGCGATCGCGTCGTAGTCGAAAAAATCTCCTACTACCTCGAACCTCCAAAAACTGGCGACATCGTAGTATTTGCGCCGCCGGAACAGTTGCAAGAACAAGGCTTTACCCAAGACCAAGCATTTATCAAGCGGGTAATTGGCTTACCGGGTCAAACCGTGGCTGTTAAAAAAGGCTTAGTCTATCTCAACGACAAACCCCTCGTCGAAAAATATATTGCGGAACCTCCTAAATATCAGTGGGGGCCTTATCGCGTCCCGGCAAATCAATACTTCGTGATGGGAGACAACCGCAATAACAGCAACGACTCCAGCAGGTGGGGATTTTTACCTAAGAAAAATATCATCGGCCGCGCTGTAGTAAGGTTTTGGCCGTTAGAACGCATCGGACAACTTTGAAGTCAGTTGTTAGTTGTCAGTTGTCAGTTGTCAGGAGGAACAGAGAAGTTCGGTAACGGATGAGTCTAAGGGATTTGACGGGTTTAACGGATTTAATGAATGAATGTTGAGGGAATTGGGAATTGGGAATTGGACAATTCTTCCCCAGTCTCCCAGGAGTGCATCTCAGTTTTGCATTTGTAGTGCGAGCACTTGCGAAGCTCGCGAGCGGGGACAGCACTATAAAAAAATGCTTTTTGCAAAAATGAGATGCTCCCACTCTGGCACTCTCCCACTCTGCTGTACGGAAATTTCTACTGATTCTTGCGCCTTGCGGGGTAGGGACTCCCTCGGGCAAATGATAAAATACTACCAAAGGCAGCGGGATTGCCCGTAAGGATCAAAATCAATTCAATATTAAAAAATTAGGTAGGAAAATTATGGGATTTTTTGATTCAGAAATTGTTCAGCAAGAAGCCAAGCTGTTGTTTGAAGACTATCAATCTCTCATCAAACTAGGCGGCAATTACGGCAAATTCGATCGCGAAGGCAAGAAGATGTTCATCGCTCAGATGGAATCTATGATGGAGCGCTACCGTATTTTTATGAAGCGGTTCGAGCTGTCGGAGGACTTCATGGCTCAGATGACTGTAGAGCAGTTAAAAACACAGCTCAATCAATTTGGCATCACGCCCCAGCAGATGTTTGAGCAAATGAACTCAACGCTGGAGCGGATGAAATCTGAACTGGAAAAACAATCTTAAGCCCAGAGGAAGAAAGGCACGACACGGAAATGGGCGCGCCAGCCCAATTATTTTCGCTGGCGTTGGGGGCGTTAATTATTGATTTCTCACCCATTCTCGGAATTGTCGCACGGCGGCCGTAATACCTATTGTTTGGCATTGAGTGAGAAATTCGTCAACTTTAGTGGGTGAAAGTGTCGGGAAAGTGGGAGAGCGATCGCATTCTATATATTCCGCATTTTGTAATTGATAAAATTTGATTTTCTCTCCATCATATCGCCAGAGTTCTGCTACACCTATATCCGCATAGATATCAAATTGATTTAGGGAACTGCTAGTAATGTTAATTTCAACTGCTAAATCTGGCGGAGGAGTTTGAGTTAAGTCTAGTTTAGTTATACCTCTGACTCGCCCTTCATTTTGGATGTAGTAGCACGAATCAGGCTCTTTTCCTGACTTTTTTTCGGGACGCTTTAAAGTTACGGAACCACCAAGTCCAATATCAAGGTTTAACTCTTCTGTTAAAGTATTAATCAAGCGGTCTATGGTTCTGTTAGGGTTTTCATGTTCCCATAGCGGTGTCATAATTTCTAGGTTTCCTTGAGCATAGGAAAGTCGGCTAGAACGCTTGTCGCCAAGTTCCAGCAAAAGGCTTTCAAAGAATTGCCAACTAATGTTTTGTAGTAAAACTCGCTGTTCACCTTGCAGAATTGATGTTGTTACCATGCTACTCACCTGGATTTGATATCAGAATTGACATACCAATTTAATGTGAAGTTGCAGATATTTCGATCCCCCTAAATCCCCCTTAAGAAGGGGGACTTTGAGAAGAATCTTGTCCCCCCTTTTTAGAAGTAATAGATAATTGTCCAATGCCCAATAATTAAGGCCGCTCAAAAGCTGAAGCAGGTTTGAAATCTTCTACGGGAACGCCCTGCAAAGCTTGGCTCATAAAATCGCGCCAAACAGGGGCAACAATAGTACCGCCAGTAGCACCGTAGCTCATCGGTGTGTAATCGTCGTTGCCTATCCAAACAGCCACTGACAACTGCGGCACGTAACCCACAAACCAGATATCCCGTTCTGAGGAAGTTGTACCAGTTTTCCCAGCAGCCGGCCGCCCGAGTTGGGCCGCCCTTGCCGTTCCGTTGTTAATTACTCCTTGCAGGGCGCTGTTGACTGATGCCGCAGCCCAGGCGTTGAGAACTAATTTGGGTTTGGGTGTGTTGTCGAGTAAGACGTTGCCGCTGCTGTCAGTGACTTGCACGATAAATGTGGTGTCTGAATGCCAGCCGTTGTTGGCGAAGGTAGCAAAAGCTCCGGCCATTTCTAA
>JAYUGZ010000217.1:0-2076 GCA_043767465.1 Cyanobacteriota bacterium | reverse complement strand
AATCGTTTTAAACACGGTCATTTATTGAGCGGATACTGCAAGTTCTTTCAACAGAATGCTGCCCACTTCGGTAAGACAAATAACGCACCAGCCCCACTGCACCGACAATTTGCAGTAAAAAGGGGACAATTAACACTAATATGACACGGATTTGTGGGATTTTTGGGATTTATGGGCGATCGCGCCAATCATCGGTGATGGGGGTCGATCTCCCGTTATGGGACTTTCCGGTGGGATTTTGCTCGGCGATGGTTGATTGACGATTTGGTTTCTTTAAGGAAAAGGTAGGTAAACCCTTAAACCATTGTCATTTGTTTCAGCAGGTGGTAGATTCTCTGAGCAATATCAAACTCGCGCCCCGCGTTTTGCCATCTGACTAACCAATATACTGCTAAAATTACCGATTTGTAATTGGCTGTTTTTAACCGCAATTTTTCGCCAGCTAAATATATCCACTTAAAACCACGTAAAATATAGCCCTGAGCGCAGAAACCGGGTTTGATGGAGGAAGAAAAAACCTCCCCATCGCCCTTGGCCCCGTTATCAAACCCGATTGATGAGAGTTTCTGCGCGCAATATTAATTTCCTAAAAGTAATGCAACTGTAAGAGAAGAGAGCTGCCAAACCCTTATTACATCAGTACCTTGAGGCTTGGCTGAATCAATTTGTTCACAAGGAGTTTGAGAAAAGAGATTGTAGCGAAGTCTATTGCTAAAGCGATATACAAGTTGATTGGATGCCAATATCTAGCCAGCATCCGGATCGGGTTGCAGCAAAGTAGGGTAGCCCAAGCCCAGTAAGTGCAAAGGAAGTGCGATCGCACAACTGGGAATCCCATACTTAGCTTTCACCAATTTACCTGTAATTGTTAAACTGCAAAGCCACGGGATAATCTTCTTGCTTCAAGCGTTGAATTACCAACTGCAAATCATCCTTGTCTTTAGCAGAAACCCGCACTGCATCGCCTTGAATCGAACCTTGAATCTTTTTAAACTCATCGCGGATTAACTTAGTAATCTGTTTGGCGATTTCCTGAGTCAGCCCTTTTTTAAGTTTAATTTCTTGACGGACACGACTGCCGCTAGCTGGATCAATTTTGCCGTAATCAAAAATTTTTAAAGATAAATTCCGCTTGGCGGCTTTAGTTTGCAAAACAGTATGAATCGCATCGAGAGTAAATTCGCTGTCCGTATTGACAGTAATTGATTCTTCGCCCAATTCCACGGTGGTTTTGGTATCTTTCAAGTCGTAGCGGCTTTGAATTTCCCGCACTGTTTGGTCAACAGCGTTAACTAATTCTTGCCGATCGAACTCGCTGACAATATCGAATGAATAATTAGCAGCCATAAATTAGTAATTGGTAATAGGACATTGGGCAAACAGGGCATTGGCCAAACAGGCCAAACAGGTCATTGGCCAAACAGGTCATTGGAAATTTGGCATTAACAACTAACCAATAACCAATAACCAATAACCAATAACCAATTCCCAATAACAACTGACAATTAGCCCTTAACAGTCATCAAACTGAAATAGAATAAAGAAACAGTGCAAGAAGAGCTAATCGCAAACATGAGCGATCGCCCCAGAGGCACATTCAGAATATAGAAAACCGAAAACAACAACCGGGCTACAGGAAATGCGATCGCAGCCAAACCGGCCGCCTCCGAATCAACCCCCGTCACAAAAGCCATCAAAGCCGCCGCTGAAAACAGCATAAACGTCTCAAAGGAATTTTGGTGTGCCCAAGTTGCCCGCTGAGCGTAAGCAGGCAACCTGTCAAACATAGCGCGAGGTGCTGCTTGGTCGTAGCCTAGCTGCAAGCGGGCGAGGGCAACCACCAAAAACGGTGCGTAAACCAGCGCCGCCGCCGCCGCAATAGAATCAAGCAAAATAACCGACACAGGCAATCCCAACAGCATCATCCGCCTCGCATTTCAATCAAAATAGAACAGAGTAACCACTTTGCGCTGTTCCTCCGCATCCTGGCAAGTTTTCAGCAAAGTGTGGCTTTCGTGAAAAGCAAAACAGATCAGTTGCTGACAGCGAGAAATAATCTCCTGATTGCACATGGCG
>JAYUGZ010000216.1:0-13193 GCA_043767465.1 Cyanobacteriota bacterium | reverse complement strand
TTCCATTTGCGGTTCCAGAATATCCAGCAATTCCTGAGTCCTTCCCTGGAAAATCATCGCAACTTTTTGGATAATTTTTTGGTAATCTTCCGCAGACATTAACCCCTGACAAACGCCGACGCAACGGCCGATGTCGTAGTTCAAGCAGGGACGGTCTTTAAATAGCGGTTGAGGGCGCTGTCGCAGAGGGAAAATCCGCTTAATTAGATGCAGCGTACTCCGCAGCGCGCCTGTATCGACGTAGGGCCCGTAGTAGCGGTCTTTTGCACTACCCGCGCGACGTTTGCGGGTGATGAAAATACGCGGGTATTTCTCTGACCAAGTTATGCACAAATAAGGATATTTCTTATCGTCTTTGAGGAGGACATTAAAGTGAGGTTGATGCTGTTTGACGAGGTTGGCTTCTAAGGCCAAAGCTTCGGCTTCTGTGTCGGTGGCGATGAATTCGATTTCGCGCACTTGCTGTACCATCATCGCGATGCGGGGACTGAGATTTTGGCTTTCGCGGAAGTAGGAACGGACGCGGTTTCGGAGTTTTTTTGATTTGCCGATGTACAGGATGCGATCGCTCTCGTCTCGCATTAAGTATACACCGGGAACTGCCGGAATTTCTTTGAGGCGGCTTTCTAGGCGTTCTCCATCTTTGATTAGTGGCAGCGTTTTTGTGGACGGCATATCAATTTGATATTTTATGACTTATATCTACTATTCTAACGCTGTTATCCGAGTCTAGGGAATCAATCACAAATCAAAACCGCAGATTTATTATCATCTACCTTATCCAACGGATATTTATCCTTAATAAATTCTTGAAGCAAATCAAAAAAAGTATCAAAAGCCTGACTTTCATCTGTTGAATAAAACAGAATAACTTTAGCCCAAGAAGCGGAGGTGTTAACAGCAAATCTTTTTTGCAGCCAAGGCTGAAATTCTCCAAATTCTTCTTCTTGTTCTGTGACGGGGGTTTCCAACAAATCGCGGGCGTGTTGATAGCCGCATAAGAACATAAATAGGTTGCTGATTGAACGGGAACCGATGTACATTCCCGGTTTCTTTTGAATGCGATCGAGTAATTGGTAAAAATCAGTCATTTTTTATTTCTCCGTTGCAATATACATCTAATTAGAATCTTTCAATTTGTTCGATGATAAACTTACCGCTAGGACAGTCAAAGTCTTTTATCCATTCTTCTCTAGTCTGTCCAGTTGTTGACAAATTATCAAATACTTTGCTGCGAACCTCAATACCGTAGTGTATACCATTCTGAGTAATCGGTGTTTGGCTTTCTTCCCATCGTTGACTGACAATAAAAGATCCGCGTCCTACCAACTTGATTTGAAGATGAGTCCCGTTAATGCCGTTCGCCTTTAACCAATTTTTAATAGCTTCAGCACATTCAGCGCACTGCAATAGCTTAAAATTCCTTACAATCGAGGCTATCTCTTGATAGATTTCTTCATCACAAAATTGTGGATTGCTTGACATTATATCATATCTCTAGTTTACAATATCTGAGATAGAAACTTGCGTGTGCGTTCTTCCTTCGGGTTCTGAAAAAATTCTTCTGGCTTTGCTTCTTCTACTAAAACGCCGCCGTCCATCAATACAATGCGATCGGCAACTTCGCGCGCAAATCCGACTTCGTGAGTCACTACTACCATGGTAATTCCTGTTTTTGCCAAAGTTTTCATGACATCTAAAACTTCCCGCACCATTTCCGGGTCTAATGCTGATGTCGGTTCGTCAAATAGCATGATTTTCGGCTGCATTGCGAGGGAACGTGCAATCGCTACCCGCTGCTGCTGTCCGCCAGATAACTGTCCGGGATATTTTTGGGCTTGGGACAAAATTCCCACTCTTTCTAACAGTTGCATCGCCACTTCTTCGGCTTTTTTCTTGGGCCAGCGGCGCACCCATACGGGCGCTAGCATGACGTTTTCTAGGACTGATAAGTGGGGAAATAGGTTGAATTGTTGAAACACCATTCCTACTTCTTGGCGAATTTTATCGATGTTGCGCAAGTCGTGGGAAAGTTCGATTCCGTCGATCGTGATTTTACCCTGCTGATAGGCCTCTAAAGCGTTGAAAGTGCGAATAAACGTGGATTTTCCCGAACCGGAGGGCCCCATCACGACGACGACTTCGCCGCGGTTGACGTTCATGCTGACGCCGCGCAGTACGTGAAATTGTCCGTACCATTTGTGGACGTTTTCTGCGACAATTACTGTTTCTGGAACTGTTAGTTTGTCTTGCATAGTTTTGTCCTTTAAATAATAACGAATAACAGTTGAAAGCTCGTATTTGACCAATGACTAATGACTCTTCTCTAAACTTCGCTCTAATTTGCGGCTAGCTTGTGACATTGAGTAGCAAAATACCCAATAAATGAGACCGACGAATATGTAAACTTCGGCGTACCTGCCTACATACGATGGATTTGCTAAAACTGCGCGGGATATGCCGATTAATTCTAACATTCCGAATAGGGCAAGTAGGGATGTATCCATGAATAATCCGATGAATTGACCGCCGATCGCCGGAATGACAATTCGCAGGGCTTGAGGCAGTACAATCAGAATTGTCAGTAGGGGTGTGTTTAGCCCGATCGACCTTGCTGCTTCCATTTGCCCTCTCGGTACGGCCTGCAAGCCTCCGCGGACGTTTTCGGCCAAGTATGCCGCACTAAATAATGTTAATCCAGCGATCGCCCGAATCACTCTATCTAATTTGGGATATTCGGGCGGCAAGAATAATTGCAGCATGACTTGACCTAAAAACAAAATGCCAATTAATGGCAAGCCGCGCACTATTTCAATGTACAATGTTGAAAGCAGTTTGACGACTGGCAAAGAACTTTGTCTGCCGAGGGCGAGCAATACTCCCAAGGGAAACGAAAGCACAATGCTAATAATTGCTAAAAACAGCGTCAGCACTAAACCGCCCCAATCATTTGTCGAAACTTCTCTCAAACCTAACCCGCCTTTAATTAGCCACAGAATTAGCGGGAAGGAAAGAACCCAAATTGTAGGTATCCAGCCCATGATTTTGGGGTTGATTTGTCGGGCGGCGACATACCCCGCGGTGGCTGCGATAATAATCCCTAAGAGGTAGAAGCGAGAGGTAAGGTCGATCGGCGAAATCACCGCACCAACAACCGCAGCACCGAGTAAAATCAGTGTAGGCGGATTCCAAAGACGTTCATCTCGCTGAATATTTCCCCAAGTCAAGCCTCCCAACAAGGCAATTATTGCTGCGACTATCCACAGCCGCCAGTAGGATTCGCTGGGAAATCTGCCCGCAAAAAATAGCGGCAAGTTAGCTTCCAACACGCGCCATTGAGCTTTTGTTGTGGCCCAAACAATAATTCCTTTAACTGTTTGGAAGGCGACAATTAAGCAAACTATTGTCAGAATGCTGTTGTACCAGGTACTAAATAAGTTTTGGCGCGCCCAATTCCAAGGTGTGGGCGATTCGGTGGCGGGAGGCGGTAGTACGGGGCTTGTTTCCATGATATTTTAGATGTTAGATGTTAGATTGCTTGCTGAATTGCACTTGCTAATATTCCTAATATTTTATTGACATCTATTAGGTAATATTCTGTCAAGTCAATTTCAATTACTTGTTCTTTGAGTCTTAAGAATCTCCAGTTAGTCCCGCTAGTAACACACCCATAAATTGTCGCAATCTGGTTGCCTTCGCGTTCATTAAATATTCTAGCTGCCAACATTTCTGCTACGCACTGTCCCAAGCCACCATTAATATTTTCTTTTTTCGCTTCTACAATGATCATCACTGGTGCGCTAAGAACTAATAATTCTGGAGAACGACTAATCATAAAATCGCAATTTCCATTTAATCCTTTTTCGGCATCGACTGTAAAATCTATTCCCGAAAAAAAGCTAATCTCAGAATTCAACTGTTTTCTAAGTTCTATTAGGATGGGCGCAATAATCATTTCTGAACGAGATTTTTCAGTATTACTGCTAATAGCTAATGGTACACTGTAGAGAAGAGTTTCCGCTAAAAAACTACTGCTTTCTAGCTCGGATGTAGCGGAGAACATATTAATTTGATCTGAGATTTTCAATTCAAATGTTTTAGAGACTTTTGCCAAACTAAAATCACTGTATGCCATTTTTTTTGCTTAACTCCTACCCATGAAATCTCAATTTTTTACGTTTTATCTTTCCTTGAGCTGTACCGTGTGATTGTACCAATTCATAAATAGAGCAATTATCAAACTAATTGTGAGGTATGTTCCCATGATAATTAACATTGTTTCGATCGCACGACCGGTCTGATTCAACGTCGGAGATCCCACCACAAAGTAAACGTCGGGATAAGCCACCGCCACCGCTAAACTAGAATTCTTCGCTAAATTCAGATACTGACTGGTTAAAGGTGGAATAATCACCCGCAAAGCTTGGGGCAAAATTACCATCCGCATGATTGTTCCAGACTTCAGTCCCAAAGACTTGGCCGCTTCCCACTGGCCTCGCGATACTGACTGAATTCCGGCGCGGACAATTTCTGCAATGTAACTGCCAGTATACAAGCTGAGTCCTGTCACGAGGGCTGCAAATTCGGGAGTTAATTTTAATCCTCCTTCGAGTTGCAATGCTGGTGTCAGGCGGGGGAAATCGAGGCGAAAAGGTGGATTTTGGGTGATAATCAAAGCTAAAATTGCACTGAGGGCGATCGCACCTGCCGCCCAAAACAACTGTCTTCCCGGCTTAGCTTCTTCCAGCATCACCCGCGCCCGCCACATCCACAGCCCCGCCGCCGCCAAAACTCCCACAGTTAGCAAAATCAACCAAATCTCAAAACCCGGCAAAGGCGCAGGCCAAGGTACAGCAATGCCACGATTTGTCAAGTAAATCGGCCCGCGCATCTGTTGATTGTCTTCCAGTTTGGGTAGAGAAATGAACACTGCAAAATACCAGAAAAACAATTGCAGCAATAATGGCGTATTTCGCACAATTTCTACGTACAAACCAGCTAAACTCCGCAGCAGCCAATTGTCGGAAAGGCGCGCAATTCCTACAGTTAAACCTGCAATTGTTGCGAAAATCAGCCCCAAACCCATCACCCGCAGCGAGTTGATTAAACCGACTAAATAAGCTTGTTTATAACTGTTTTCTGGGCTGTAGGGAATTACGCTTTCGCCGATGTCGAAGGATGCTTGGGAATTGAGAAAGTCAAATCCAAATGTAATCCCCAGTTGCGCGTAATTGGCGCTGAGGTTGTCCCAGAGAATCGCGATGACTGTTATTACTAAAATTAGGGCGATCGCCTGTCCGGCTATTTTCCAGAAGCGATCGTCCCGCAGCAGTGTTGATATATCTTGGAATTTGGATGATTTCTCGGATTTGCTGTCTTGAGGTTCTGTATTCATAACTTAAATTCCTCAGCGCAATTGTAAATCTAGTTCTGGGCGCATCAAGACGAAAGAAACCGGTTTTTTTTCTGAATACGAGTGACTCCGACGCATGATTTTGGTAAAAAACCCGGTTTCTGACTATCCCTAAGACTCCTCGAAACCGGGTTTTTTGCTAAATCTGGTGACTCCAACGCAGGATTTTGGTAAAAAACCCGGTTTCTGACAGGAAGCGCGTATCAGTCCCGATGAAATTAGCGGAAGGGTGGCGAGTAAAGCAAACCGCCATCTTTCCAGAGTTTGTTTTGACCCCGGTCTAACTTAAGTGTACTTTTCGGGCCGAGGTTGCGATCGTACATTTCCCCGTAATTCCCGACTTTCTTAACAACGCTGACGGCGTAGGTGTTCGGGAGTCCGAAACCTTTACCTAAGTCTCCTTCTTTTCCTAACAAACGTTTGACGTTTGGGTCTGTAGTGCTGGCGACAGTTTGATCTATATTTGCAGAACTAATTCCTAAATCTTCAGCTTCAATCGCCGCAAAAATAATCCATCTCACCGCATCCGCCCATTTAGGATCGCCACTTTTCACTGCTGGGGCCAGTGGTTCTTTTGACATCACGATCGGCAAAACAACATTATTCTCAGGAGTTGGCAGAGTTGTGCGCTTCGAGACGAGTTGCGATCGATCGGCCGTAACACCTTGACAGCGACCTTCTTGATAGGTAGCAAAGGTACCATTCACATCTTCAAACACCACAGGAGTGTATTTGACTCCTAATTTTCGCATTTGGTCGGACAAATTTTGTTCGGTGCTCGTACCTGTCTGCACGCAAATAGATTTGCCCGCAAAATCTTTTAAACTTGTAATGCCGCTGTCTTTTTTGACCATGATGCTTTGAGAGTCATAAAAGATTACTGGGGCAAATTCCAGTCCGGTAGTGCTGTCGCGACTCGCCGTGTAGGTGGTATTACGGCTGAGAATGTCGATTTCTCCGGCCTGCAAAACTGTAAATCTATCTTTGGCGTTGAGCTTTCGGTATTCGACTTTTTCGGGATCGTCAAATATTGCCGCCGCCACAGCCCTGCAAACATCCACATCCAGTCCCGAGTATTTGCCTTTTTCGTCTACAAAGCTAAAACCCGGAAGTTCGCCACTAACCCCGCAAATCAGTTTGCCGCGGCTGACAATTGTATCTATCCGGCTCGAACCTTGCTGCGATTTGACTTCGCCAGCAGTTGTGCCTGGTGTTTGTCCGACTTGCGCCGATCGATCCCTACAAGATGCCAGCGGTGCCACTAACAACACACTTGCCAGCAACAGAAATCCCCATTTACGCATAAATTTTAGTTGAACGCTTTCCTGACGATCCTACCCTGTAGCTGTCGAGAACTGTGGCGATCGGCATCGCACAGCACTGTACCGTTTCAAATTAACCGTTCTCAACCCGGTGTCGCACCCTGACAAGTGCACCGGCTAAGCGCCGATGATTTTTTTGCCCGCTGTGGGCGATCGCCCTTTCCTACAATATTTATCCAATTTTAATTTAATCCGCTCAGAACCGCTCTGGTGCTAGGCGCTGCTCAGCTAAATCGCGGATTAGCGACAGCCGAGACTCAATGTACTCGTTCAACAAATCTGTTTCTTTGCCATTCAGCGCAGAGTTAGTCTTTAACTGCTTCAGCAGCCACTGTACCAGGGTGGCATCGTCCAAATTAACTAACAGAGTAGCTTGGGTGGTCTCAATTAATGACCAGAGTTGGCGTAACATGACTGGACTCATAAAACCTCGTTGAGCGTAAATACGCACTTAATGGGCTAGCTGGGCGATAAGTTGGTCTTAGTGTTTCCAGCCGATAGACGAAAAACACCTTAAGAGTCATCGGCTTAATGATTATTTTATATTTCACCACAATAACTGAATATAGTAGTGTCAAAAGCTACAATACACAAGATGTTATAATATTTCCCAATCTCGTCACATTCAGACAAATATCTTGATAAAAAATTAAGAATCTTTACATACTATCGATCGCAGGGGCTTCCAGGAGCTGTTCGCGATCGGGCTTTCGGGCCCGGAAAGCCCAAAAAATCATCACTCAGCAGCAGCCACCAACTTTTGCACCCCCGCCAGAACTATTTCTAATTCAGCAATGATTTTTGTGGCGCCTTCCAAATCGTTGGATTCGGCCAGAGTTTGAAGCTCAGCAGCCATCTGGGGCATTAACCGCACCGCCGCCGTAGCGCTGACACCTTTAATTTGATGCGCGCGGCGGGCCAGTGTCTCTACATCTCCCGAGGCGATCGCACTTTTAGCAGCTTCTAAATAACCGCCAGTATCCACCACGAAAGCTTCCAGTATTTCCCGCTCAAACTCTAAATCAGCCCCCGCAATTTCGCGCAAACGAGCCAAATCGACTACAGATTCTAGCTCCGAAGCAGAGTTTGTGACTTGTTCGCCCTTAAACTTAGGAATTTGAATTTTTAACTGTACCCACCAATTTTCTAGTACAGATTTTAACTTTTCGATCGAAATAGGCTTGCTAATATAATCGTCCATCCCCGCCGCTAGACACTTTTCGCGATCGCCCTTCAAAGCATTCGCCGTCATCGCAATCACCACCGTCTTGCGATCGGGTTCCATCTTGCCAGCAGCAGCGCCTGTCGCTTCCATGCGGCGCAATTCCCGCGTAGCTTCGTAACCGTCCAAAATCGGCATCTGACAGTCCATTAACACAATGTCATACTTTTTGATCGCCAGCATAGATAGCGCCTCTGCGCCGTTATTTGCCACATCCGCCGCGCATCCCAAAACTCTCAGTTGATTCAGACCAACTTTTTGATTGATCGGAGTATCTTCAACCAACAAAATCTTTAAGCTGGCTAACTCCCGGTTGTCAATATCTGAGGCTGGATTGGACGGTGGATTTTCTAGTGGCGGATCAATTGCATCATTAGGGGCGATCGCATTTACCAAGCAATCAAACAACCGGTGAGCTTTCACAGGTTTAGTTAAATAGCCACTAAAACCGATATCTACCAAACGTTTCGCCTCCGATATCTGAGTAATTGAAGTCAGCACCACCCAATGCGTCTGCTGCATGGCCGACTCAGCAATCATCAAGCGTTCCAGACTTCCCGCCACCATTTCCGGCAACTGAATATCAACTAAAACAATATCGTAAGGGGATTTTATGCTAACAGCTTTGTACAGAGATGCGATCGCCATCCAACCGTTCTCAACCTCCTCAACTTCCATCCCCCACACAACAGCCATTCTCAACAGCACTTTTCGCACTGTCGGCTTATCGCTAGCAACCAACATTTTTCGCCCCGCCAGCGCCAGGGGCAAATTCACTTCGCACCCTGTCCCTACAGCACTTAAATTCTCTTTGACGGCCGGCACAGTGAACCAAAAAGTCGAGCCTTTCCCAGGGGTACTTTCCACACCGATTTGACCCCCTAGCAGCTCCACCAACTGCTTAGAAATAGCCAGTCCCAAACCTGTGCCGCCGTACTTTCTCGTCGTAGAAGCATCCACTTGAGTAAAAGATTGAAACAGCTTTCTTTGGTCTTCTGTCGAAATCCCGATTCCTGTATCTGTGACTTTAAACAGGAGGAACAGCGAGCGATTGCTGCCGAGTTTTAACGGTTGAATTTTCTCTAAAACTTTCTGGTTGTCGCTGGCTGCCAACCACCCCGGAGTCATGCCACTAGAAACCTCAATTACTACTTCTCCTGATTCCGTAAACTTAATCGCATTGTTGACCAGATTAGTGAGAATTTGCCGCAAGCGCGCGGCATCGCCTCTAATTTGCAGCGGCACGTCCCTGTCAATCAGCGCCACCAATTCTATACCTTTGGTTTGTGCGGGAGTTGCCAACAAATCCAGCACTTCATCCAGACAGATACTGAGGTCAAATTCAATCGTTTCTAAGCGCATTTCTCCTGCTTCCAGTTTGGAGAGGTCGAGAATATCGTTAATAATGGACAGCAAATTTTGACCGCTGACTTTCAGCGTCTGCACAAAGTCTAGCTGTTCGGGAGTAAGATTCGTTTTCAGCAGCAAATCAGTCATCCCCATCACTCCATTCATCGGAGTGCGGATTTCGTGACTCATATTTGCTAAAAATAGGGACTTCATTCGAGACGCTTCTAGGGCGACTTCTCGGGCTTGCTGGGCTTGCTCAAACAAAGTAGATTGCTGAATGGCGATCGCCAACTGCACGCTCAACCTTCCCAGCAAGTCTACCTCAGAATCAGTCCAATCGCGCGGGCCGCTGCACTGGTGAGCAACCAGCAATCCCCACAACCGATTTTGACTCGTTTCCAAACTCCCTACAGGTGACCCGATTGTGGGAGTTGACAACAAATATTCTGTTGGCAACTCCTGACTTTCATCGCCGACAAAAATTGGTACAACTAAATTAGCCCTTACCTGCAAACTAGCAAGAAATGCTAGGTGTATTTCGCTCAAACTTGACGTATAAATATCTTCAATTGCTTGAATTTTTCCAGCGCGGTACATCGATACATAACTTTCGCCAAAAGATTTTTCTTGAAGTTCTCTGCCCAGCAGCGGCATCCAATCAGATCCTACAGATTCCACAACAATAATCCCTGTTCGATCGGAATCAAAGCGATAAATCACCGTGCGATCCGTCGCCAGCAACTGCCGCACTTCTTGTACAGCAGTGCTCAGAGTTTGAGTCAGGTTGAGAGACTGTCGCACTCGCTGGGCGATCGCCGAAACCAACCGTTCCCGCTCTGCTTGTTCCCGCAGCATTCTCTCAGCTTGCTTGCGTTCGGTGACATCGCGAATTACCGCAGCAAAACACAGCGGTTGATTATTTTGAGGGTGTTTGACCATAAAAGCATTCATCACCACATCAATAGATTTGCCGCTGCGCAAGTGCTGCAATTTACCTTCTCCTTGCCACTGGCCATGACGGATGATTTTTGGCAAAATCTTTTGACTAAATTCCTGTTTAAAAGTTTGACCAATATAATCCCATATTTCCGTATAAAGCACTTCAGAAATCTTCTCTATCCCAACCATTTTTCGTCCGGCTTCGTTGACAAATAGCGTTTGCCCTTCAAGAGTAGCCATACCGATAAAATCGCTGCTGTTTTCAATCAACGATACAAATTTTTGCCGTTCTTCTTCTCCTTTTTTTCGTTCGGTAATGTCGCGCTTAACGCAGACGTGACAAATTACATCGCCACTGTTGTTGATTACAGAGTAGGCTGCAACATCGATCGCCAAAATGCGACCTTTTTTAGTACAGTTAGTAATTTCGCCCCGAAAAGTTCCTGTTTTCGCTAAACTTTGGGCAATTGCCGAAAACCGCTCTCCCGCCACCAGCGGCGGCGCTTCTGCTTCTAATTCCGCGTCGGTGTATTCTAGCAGCGATTGATGGGCTCGATTTTGTTCGAGGAAAAAGCCGTCAGCATCGATAGTAACAATCGCATCATTGGAGTTGAGAAATATTTCTCGATAAAGTTTAAGTTTTTCCTCAGCTCGCTTGCGATCGGTGATGTCCCTTTTGACGCTGACGAAACAAACCACATCTCCGGCATCATTGAGAACCGCAAAAGTCGAAAGTTCCACCTCAACAGTTCCCCCTTGCAAAGCCTTAATACAGGTCATTTCGCCTCGGTAACTCCCTGTTTCCGCCAAGCTTTGCAGCACTGACGCAAATGTCTGTTCTCCCATGTGAGTTGCAGGCGTTTTCCCCCACAATTTCGATGGACTGTAACCCAGCAAAGCCGTGTGAGCTTGATTTGTTTCTAAATAATATCCTTGGGGGTCTAAAATGGCGATCGCATCATGGGACTTTAAAAATATTTGTTGATAAAGTTGCAGTTTTAACTCTGCTTGTTTGCGATCGCTAATATCCGTGAACAAGCCATAATAAACTACTTCCCCCGATCCGATCATTTCCGGCTGCGAATGCCCTTGAATCCATTTAATTTTTCCCGACGGAGTGACAATTCTACCCTCCCACCGCCAAGGCTGCAAATTTTCAGCAGCAAGCCGCACCGAGTTAACAAAATCATCTCGAACTTCCGGATGAATCATCTCAACAATTACATTAATATCTTGCTGAGCCGCCTCCGGTTCTATTTCACACAATTCTCGACAGCCGGCACTCACAAACGAGAAGGCCATCGATCCATCTAGATGCAGGTCAACTTGATATACTATGCCCGGTACGCTAGCAGTAATTTTTTGCAATTTGGCTTGGCTTCCATTCCGGGCTTCATCTGCTGTGGAGTATTCTGCAATCTCCCGAGAAATACCCAAAACTGCAAATACATTGCCCTCCGCATTGGACAGTGGCAGTTTTTCAGTTTTGAGATTGACATCCGTCGCTTTAGCTGCTAGAATCGTTAACGAATCAGCACAGATTTGAGCGACGGTGTGCAGCAAACAAAGATGTTCAAAATTAAAAGCAGTTACCTGCTCTGCACCGACAAAAAATATTCCCAACAATTCTTCACTTCGATCTGGGTTAGCCGGTACCATCAAGACCGAATTAAACTGAGCAATTGGTGGCGAAGCCATGTTGTGCGCCCAGTCCCGATTTCCCGCCAGCCATTCCACGCGGGCTACTTGCAAACGTGCTTCAATTTCAGATTTGGCAGATTCAGTTAACGGCTGTGACTGTTGCAGGTGTATTGTATCGTCTGGTAGAGTTAAAAGTGCGTTAGCGAAGTCAACGAAGAGGATCGTCTCCCCAGGAATCAGGCGCGCCAGATGTGCCAGACACGCAGACCAAATTTCATCAGCACTCAGACAGATTTGTACTTGTCCAGTAAGTTCATTGAGAACTTGCAGTTCCAAGGTACGCTGGCGGACTTTTGCCTTGAGGCTGGCGGCTAGGATTTGCATAGTGCTCACCACACTGGTTTCCTTATATTATAATTATTCATTTTCAAAGTTTTTTAAACAATCATCTTAAAATACATCCGGCGAAAAGACAACTTTTTTATATTTATATTACCTTTAATTGCTAAAAAACCAAAGCGCGATCGGGAGCGAAGCGACACCGCAAGGCACCTGCTTCGCTCCAGCAGCGAGGTTTAAAGGCGAAACTACCCCATTAAAATCACGTTATCGATCACGTGGATGACGCCGTTGTCAGCTTCGATATCTGCCGCGACAACAGTAGCATTTTTCACCTCAAAACCGTCAGAACAATCAATTTTAATCGGCGAACCTTCCAAGGAAGTAACAAAACCGAGTTTTGCCAAATCAGCCTTCATAAACTTGCCAGAGACGACGTGAAACATCAAAATCCTGGTCAGTTGGGGGACATTCTGCACTAGGGTTGTGATAGTTCCCGGTGGCAATTTCGCAAAAGCATCATCAGTGGGTGCAAAGACAGTGAAAGGGCCCGGACTTTTGAGCGCATCTACTAAATTAGCTACTTGCACCGCCGTTACCAGGGTTTGGAACGAACCCGCACCTACGGCAATATCAACAATATCAGGCATTTTGTTCTACCTCGTTTGGCAAAAAAGTTATATTAAGTATCGTAAACTGATGCGGGCAACAATACCTACTGTATTTGTTTAAAATTTCGTAATTTGTTCGATCGTTCGGACTTCTCTCCTCTCTTTTTTTGCGGACTGAAGTCCGAACGATCGAATCTAATAATGATTATTATACACATAAAATTACTAGCCGATTTGCACTTTAACGGCGCGATACTTTTAAATTGCTACTAGACTGCGGTTGCTTGTGATACTAAAACCTCTGTTTCTAACTCTGTTATTTCAGAATTTAAATCCTGTCCCTTATGAATACTGAA
>JAYUGZ010000215.1:0-5237 GCA_043767465.1 Cyanobacteriota bacterium | reverse complement strand
GACTGTTGCTGAGGATGGTCTCCAAGCTCTGGAACTGATGCGAAGCGAGCCTTTTGATTTGGTTCTCCTGGATATTATGATGCCGCTAATGAACGGCTATCAGGTGTTGGAAAATCTGAAGGCGGACGAGGATTTGCGCCACATTCCGGTAATTATGATTTCGGCGGTGGACGATATCGACAGTATTGTCCGCTGTATTGAGTTGGGGGCGGAGGATTATCTTTCTAAACCTTTCAATCCGGTATTGCTCAAAGCTCGGATTAGTGCTTGTCTGGAAAAGAAGCGGCTGCGGGATAAGGAGCAGACTTATCTACGAGAGTTAGCCCAAGAAAAGGAAAAGTCCGAGCGTTTGCTGCTGAATATTTTGCCAGGCCCGATCGCCCAACGCCTCAAAGAAGGGGAAATTACGATCGCCGACAGTTTTGCTGAAGTAACAGTAATGTTTGCCGATTTGGTCGGTTTTACCAAGCTTTCGGCTCATTTGTCGCCAGCCGAGTTGGTGGAGTTGCTCAACGAGATTTTTTCAGCTTTTGACGAGTTGGCCGATCGCTACGGACTTGAGAAAATTAAGACGATCGGCGATGCTTATATGGTAGTCGGGGGTTTGCCGAGGCCCACGGACAACCACGCCGAGGCGATCGCCGAAATGGCGATCGACATCCTAACAGCAATGACGAAAATCCGCACCAAGGGAGGTCAGCCGCTCAGCATCCGCATCGGCATCCACACGGGCCCGGTGGAAGCTGGGGTAATCGGTACTAAAAAATTTACCTACGATTTGTGGGGAGACACGGTAAACACAGCTTCCCGGATGGAATCTCAAGGTGTCGCCGGCGGCATTCAGGTGACAGTTGCTACGTACGATCGCCTGCGGGACAAGTACATTTTTGAGAAGCGCGGCGTGATTTCGGTGAAAGGCAAAGGTGATATGATGACCTATCTGCTGGTGAGCAGAAAGAGTTAATTATAGGGAATTGGGAATTGGGAATTGGGAATTGGGAATTGGGCATTGGGCATTGGGCATTGGGCATTGGTAACTAATAACAACAGTTAACAGTCAACAGTTAACAGTTAACAGCTAACAGCTAACAGTCAACAGTCAACAATTAGATAACCAAATGAGCGTAAATTCTACTTTTTTAATGTATGCCCAATGGGCGGGAATTCTCACAGCAATTTTGTTTGTTGTGACAGTGCTAGCTTTTTTCTTGAAATGGGGCTTTCGCTTCCGTTTAGTAGGAGTTACTAGCTTTATGGGCGTGATTGCTGCAAGTATATTCGGTCTTGGTTTGGGACTGTTTGCCCGCACCGAAATTCCGGGTGCAGTGCGCTATTCTTTAGTTTACGATACAGGCGGCGCTCAAACTGTAGTTACCGTACCGCCTTCGATTACCGACTCGGAATTACAAGCGACAATGCAGCAAGTAGCAGCGGATTTGTACTCTCCAGGGCGCAGTGGGAGTGGTAGAGACTACATGACAATCCGCGTTCGTACAGTTGTACATCCAGAGCCTGGGGTGTCGCAGCCGTTGTTTTTGGGTGAGGTGAGGCGATCGCTGGCTACTCGGTACGATGACAAAATGGCGATCGAAATCTTCCCCGAAAAAGTCGCCATTCTGAAAAAATACCAAGCCTAAAAACAAAGGTTCGTAGTGAGGAATTTATTCCTCTCTACCTAATTAAAGTCGTAGGGTGTGTCGCCATTGACAAGCCCTAAACTTGACAGACAATTTCATAGCGACGCACCAAACTCAATGTCGAGTCGAGGCATAATAAAAAAATGATTACAACCACTAAACAAAAAGTAAGTTTTAACGAATTTATTGAAATTTGCCCCGAAGATGGTGTCTATGAATTGGTGAACGGAGAGATTATCAAAATGGCAACTACCAGAAATCACGATGACGTTGCTGAATTTGCAGACAGACAGTTTTATCAAGAGTGCGATCGGCTGAAACTCAACTATGTAGTAAAACGAGGCATCACTATCAAAACTACCACAAAAGAAGGTAGAGAGCAAGGACGAGTTCCTGATGTCAGCGTCATCGATCGCACTTTGTGGCGCGCCCAACGCAAATCTTACACCGCACTCGAATCGCCGATTCAGTTAGCTGTCGAAGTAGTATCAACTAATTGGGAAGATGATTATGTTGACAAGCTAGATGAATACGAACGTTTGGGTATTGCTGAATACTGGATTATTGATTATTTGGCAATTGGGAAAAGAGAGTATTTGGGAAACCCGAAAATTGCCACGGTATTTGTGTTTTCGCTAAATGCTGAAGGGAAATATCAGCGCACTCTGTTTCAAGGTGATGAACAAATTGTTTCGCCTACTTTTCCAGAATTAGTGTTGACGGCCGATCTGGTATTATTAGCTTAGTCGTAGGGTGTGTCGCCATGAAAAAATCTTAACTACATATCGACAATCTCATAGCGACGCACCTGATACAATAGTGATTGTAAGGTACATCAGGGCCGAATATTTTAACCAGTTACTCAAGGATTTCCCCCTGACGCACCCTACGGTTATACTTGGAAAATTGAGATTTTGATGAAGAGGAATAAATGATGAATATAGAAGATGAACAAACTTTAAATGCCCAACAAAAACGGGAATTGCTGAAAATTTAAGCTTTAATTGATGAAGATGGGCAAACACCAGAACAAAAAGCTGGATTGTTTGTTGAACAAGCTTTACTTTATGGCGATGCTCAACAATATGCAGAGGCGATCGCCTCCTACGACAAAGCCTTAGAATTCAAACCAGATAAACACGAAGCCTGGAACAATCGGGGGCATTGCACTGGGTAATTTAGGCAGGTTTGAAGAAGCGATCGCCTCCTACGACAAAGCCTGAGAATTCAAACCCGATTTACACGAAGCCTGGAACAATCGGGGCTATGCACTGGGTAATTTAGGCAGGTTGGAAGAAGCGATCGCCTCCTACGACCAAGCCTTAGAATTCAAACCAGATGACCCCGCCGCATTTTATAATAAAGCTGGCTGCTATGCGTTAAACGGTCAAGTTGATTTATCGATGCAAAACTTGCAGCGAGCGATCGATCTAAATCCTGACAAATACCGAGAAATGGCAAAAACTGACTCAGATTTTGACAGCGTGCGATCGCACCCTCAGTTTCTATCCTTGATTCAAGAATAGTGATAGCTAGCAGACGCGATCTGATAGAATAATTAATAGCGAGGTAAAAGAAAGATGACTCAACTAAATGTAACTCTAACTAATGACAGATTTCCCGAACTCATCGCCCGTGTTGAAGATACCGGAGAACGAATCGTCATTGAACAGGAAGGAAGGGCGATCGCTGCTATCATTACCTATGCCGATCTGAACCACTCTTATGCCGCCATAATTAACAAAGCAAAACTAGAAGAATATGAATGGCTAAAAATTGCGATCGCAAATCCAGCCTTTGATTCCCTTAGAGACTCAGCCGAAGATATCTACACTTTAGCTGATGGCGTACCATTCCACGACTCAGAATGGATTAAAATAGCGATCGATCCTGATTTTGGTTCGATTCTCGACCCCGAAGAAGACATTTATACCATTGCTGACGGTAAACCATTCCATTAACCAAGGGTGAGGGTTGTGACACCGCAGCCAGATCCTTTCCTCTCTTCTACGCAATTGCTGACAAAAATTAGTAAAAATCAATACATCCAAACCAACAGCCAAGACAAAACTACTTAGAATTAAACTAGAAAAAATTGAAAAAGTTCCCGAGTTAATGTAAGATTGTCAACAATAACAAAATAAGGTAAAATCGCCAGCATTAGATGGCAGATGGCGAAAAACATCGCATATAAAAGAAAAAAAAACTATACAAAAATGAGGTGAGACCCCTTGCAAAAATTAGCTAGTAGAGAAAAACCTATCGACTCTGGGGAAAAATTCGGATCAGTTAACGCCCAAAACGCTCAAACGCTGTACGATAGCGGTAACGCCCTAGAAGCAATGGGACGCTTACCAGCGGCGATCGAATCTTGGTCAAAGGCGATCGAACTTGAACCAAAATTTCACGAAGCTTGGTATAACAAAGGCGTAGCCTTCAGAAAGTTGGGACAGCTACCCGAAGCGATCGCAGCCTACAACAAATCATTAAAAATTAAAGCAGACAATGCCGAAGCGTGGTATAATCGCGCCAACGTTTTGCGGAAGCTCAACAGACTCTCAGAAGCGATCGCCTCCTACGAACACGCGATCGGACTCAAGCCGGACTATCACGAAGCTTGGACGAACCGCGGCAACACCCTCGTCAATTTAGAAAAATTCTCAGAAGCCCTCGAATCCTACGACAAAGCCATAGCTATCAAAGCAGACTACTGCGAAGCTTGGTACAACAAAGCATTTGCCCTGAAAAACTCCGGCAAAAACACAGCCGCGATCGCCTCCTACGACAAAGCGATCGAACTAAAACCAGACTTGCATCAAGCCTGGTACAACCGCGGCTTAGCCCTCGCAGAGGAAAAACTCTACCCGGAAGCCGTCGCCTCCTACGACAAAACCCTGCAACTGCGGCCGAATTCCCCCGAAGTTTTGAACAAACGCGGCACGGCCCTCGCCCAAATGGGACAATTTGAAAAGGCGATCGCCTCCTGGGACAAAGCGATCGAACTCAAGCCCGACGACAGCGAAACCTGGTACAACCGCGGCCTAGCTTTAGTCAACTTAAAACTATTTGAAGCAGCAATCGCCTCTTGGGACAAAACCCTAGACTTGCAGCCAAACAACATCGAAGCCTTATACAACCGCGCCATCGCCCTCAAAAAAATCAAACGATTTACCGAAGCGATCGCTTCTTATGATCGCATCATCGCCATCACACCCGACGATCCAAATCTTTACTATCAAAAAGCCTGCGTCTGGGCCCTAGAAAAAGCCGTGGGCGATCGCACAAACAGCCCCAAAGCTGTAGCAACCAGCACCCGCAAAGCGATCGAAAACTTATCAAGGGCGATCGAACTAAATCCGGAAAAATACCGGAAACTATGCCAGAATGACTCAAAATTGCGTACAATACGGGAAGAAGTGCGGTTTTTAGCTTGATTTCAGGGTAGCAATGATTGATGGATACCAATGCCGCACTGTAACCTTTTTAGGCAAAACAGCACCTCAAACCCCAATCATGCAAACCCTAGACAAAACTCAAGCAAAATTCGCTCAACTTGCCGCCCACCTCAGCGAAGTTACCGACATCGAATCAGCCTCATCG
>JAYUGZ010000214.1:0-2084 GCA_043767465.1 Cyanobacteriota bacterium | reverse complement strand
AACGTCGCAGACCGCCAGTGGATGCTGCTAGTTTTGCCGGGGAATGGGTACAATAATCTGAGGACGCATCAGGGTTCGCTGGCAATTGGCGCGATCGGGCTATTGATGACTGGTAGCTTGACGGTTTACCTGTTGATGTCTCTAGGACGTACTGCCAAAGTAGAACAGCAAGTGCGCGATCGCACAATTCAACTAAAAGATCGCACTGCTGAACTAGAAACGGCACTGAAGAATTTGCAGGAAGCTCAACTTAAACTAATCCAAACTGAAAAAATGTCAAGCTTGGGGCAGTTAGTGGCTGGAGTTGCCCACGAAATTAACAATCCTGTCAACTTCATTTCTGGCAACCTGATTCATGCAGGGGAATACACTCAAAACTTGCTGGAACTTGTGGAAATATACCAGCAGCAATATCCCAATCCAACCCCAAAAGTGCAAGACAAACTACAAGAGATCGATTTGGAGTTTCTCAGTGAAGACTTGCCTAAAATCCTGAAATCTATGAATGTGGGATCTGAACGCATCCGCCAAATCGTGCTTTCTCTGCGAAATTTTTCGCGTTTGGATGAAGCTGAAATGAAGTCGGTTGACATTCACCAAGGCATTGACAGCACCTTGATGATTTTGGAGAGTCGGCTGAAACCCAAAGCTAATTTTCTGGGGATTCAAGTCATCAAAGAATACGGAAATTTGCCTTTAGTGGAGTGCTGGGCGGGACAATTAAATCAGGTATTTATGAATGTTTTGAGCAATGCCATTGATATTTTATCTGACGCACCCAATAAAAAAATGGCGATCGGGAAAAGTTCCTCGGATTCGGCCTTTTTACCTACTATTAGGATTCGTACTGAACTTTTAAGTTCTAATTGTGTATCTGTACGAATCGCTGACAACGGAGCGGGCATGACGGAGAATGTAAAAAAACATTTGTTTGAGCCGTTTTTTACTACCAAGCCTGTAGGCAAAGGTACCGGATTGGGATTGTCGATCAGCTATCAAATAGTGGAAAAACATCAAGGTTCGTTCAGGTGCATATCGGCTCCGGGAGAGGGAACTGAATTCTGGATTGAGGTGCCAGTTCGGCAACAGTCCGATCAATCTGTTTCTAAGGTTTAACCGACGGTAGGTGTCAATTGGAATTAGCCGGATAAATCAGGAGCATTCCGATTTTGTCAAAAGCATTTTTTAGGAGTGCGAACGTTCCCACTCGCCCGGGCTGATATATCTTTGCTGCGATCTTAAGCTCGCACTCCTGTGAAAGATGCTTCCGGTGCGCCGTGCACACTCTACAATTAACAGTTGGCAAGGTGATATTCGACGCACCCTACAGTTAAAAGCTGGATTTTACCCGCCGTGACAATTTATAATTTTCACAAGACCCGATTACCAATTACTAATTACGATGTCTTTACAATTTATTAGCATTCCGCCAACAACCGATCGCAAACCTGTCGCTTTAATTGTCGCTTTGCACGGATGGGGTGCTAATGCTCGGGATTTGACTTCTTTAGCACCGGCTTTCAATTTGCCGGATTATCAGTTTGTGTTTCCCGACGCCCCGTTTCCCCATCCCCAGGTAACGAGCGGCAAAGCGTGGTATGACTTAGCAAACAAAGACGCTCAGGGATTGGTAGAAAGCCGCCAATTGCTGAAAGAATTGTTGCTGTCTTTGGAAAGCAGCACGGGCGTGCCTTTGTCTCGCACGATTTTAGGCGGCTTTTCTCAGGGCGGAGCGATGACTCTGGATGTGGGCTTGACTTTACCCCTAGCTGGTTTAATTTGTCTGAGCGGTTATTTGCACTCGTCGATTTCGCCGGTTGCTGGGAGTGCTTTGCCGCCTGTTTTAATCGTGCACGGTACTCAAGATACTATTGTGCCCGTTAGTGCTGCGGTGCGATCGCGCGACAGTTTGACTGCTTGGGGAGCTCAGGTGCAGTATCGAGAATTTAACATGGGACACGAGATTCTGCCCGAAGTTGTAGATTTAATGCGAAGTTTTGTTGTAGAAACTGTGTCGAAATGTGATTAAAGGCTTAGTATATAGTATGGCGGAAGTCTAGGGCAGGGGAAAAAAATGAAAACTT
>JAYUGZ010000213.1:0-13226 GCA_043767465.1 Cyanobacteriota bacterium | reverse complement strand
TCCCCGGATGTACCTACCTGTCAATTATTTACGGGCCACATTGGCTGCGGTAAATCAACGGAATTGCTGCGGCTGCAAGCTCAATTGCAGGAGCAAGGATTTCATGTTGTTTACTTTGAGTCGAGCAAAGACTTAGACATGGCTGATGTCGATATTACTGACATTTTGTTGAGCGTTGCTCGTCAGGTGAGCGAAAGTATTGAGAAAATGAAAATTAAGCTGCAACCGACGGGTTTTAAAGCTTTGCTCAAGGGGGTTGCTGATGTTTTTCAAACTCAAATAGATTTGAGGGCTGAAGCTAATGTCCCCGGTTTTGGGGAAATAAATGCCAGCACGGAGGGAGAGTTTTCTTTGTCTTTGGGAATTGGCAAAATTACTGCTAAGGCGAAAGATGCTCCGAATTTGCGCTCGGAATTGCGACAATATTTGGAGCCCAGAACCAACGTAATTTTAGATGCGCTAAATAAGGAGTTGCTGGAACCGGCTAATCAAGAACTTAAGCGCCAAGGTAAACAGGGACTTGTGGTAATTATCGATAATCTCGATCGCATTCACCTGTGCACCAAACCAACCGGGCGGATGCAGCCGGAATATCTGTTTGTCGATCGCGGGGAGCAGTTAGCAAGACTAAATTGCCACGTCGTGTATACAATTCCTTTGGTGCTGATTTTCTCGAATGATTTGGGCCAGTTGACCAATCGCTTTGGGGTAGATCCGAAGGTTTTGCCGATGGTGCCGGTGCAGTTGAGCGACGGTTCTGAGTGCGCTGAGGGCGTGGAATTGCTGCGACAGATGGTTCTGGCGCGGGCTTTTCCGACGGTGCAGCCGAAGCAGCGCTATGCTTTGGTTGGCAAAATTTTCGATTCTGCCGAAACTCTCGATCGCCTGTGTCGGGTTAGCGGTGGCCATGTGCGCAATTTGCTGCAACTGCTGTATAGCTGTCTGCAAAAACAAGACCCTCCTCTGTCGCGGGAAACTCTGGAAAATGTGATTGTCCAGCGCCGCCACCAGCTTACTTTGGCTATAGAACCTGATGAGTGGAAATTACTGCGCCAAGTATCAGCTACCAAAACTGTCAGCGGCGAAACTAAATACCAAATTTTGCTACGCAGTCTCTGGGTATTTGAATACCGTTATGGCGAAGATTACTGGTTTGATGTCAATCCAATTTTGGCTGACGCCAAAGAGTTTCGGGAGACAGAAAATCCGGCCAAATAGCTTTGAGTTGTAAAAGATTCAAGAAGTAAATTACTTTCAACTTATCTGCGTTGCTCTGCGGTGGTAATCCGCCTTAAATCTGCGGTTTCTGTATCAATCAAAGATTTAGACAATAAGAGATGGGGAGGGGGCGGGTTTTGCCTTCCTAAACTGGCTGGTTTTATAGATTATTTGCTAAACCCGCCCTTACCAGATACTATGGTTTTTTCGCAATGACTTACTATGATTAAAGGCACTACTAAACTGTTAGGAGTAATTGGTCATCCGATCGCACATTCTCTGTCGCCGGCGATGCACAATGCTGCTATTTCTCACTTGGGAGTCGATTTTGTTTACCTGCCGTTTCCGGTAAAACCAGAGGATTTAAAGGCTGCTGTTGCAGGGTTTGGGGCGATCGACCTTCGGGGATTTAGCATCACGATTCCCCACAAACAAGCCATCTTACCTCTGCTGGCGTCCGTTTCTCCGATCGCCCGCGCGATCGGCGCAGTCAATACCGTGTACCTAACTGACAAAGGTTGGTGCGGCACAAATACCGACGTAGAAGGCTTTCTCGCGCCGCTCCGCAGCAGGGCGGGCACGGGGGCACCGCCCCTACAAACGGGTGAGAATTCACTCAAAGTCCCCCTTCTTAAGGGGGATTTAGGGGGATCTCCGGGCTCCGATTGGAGTCAGAAAGTAGCGGTAATTTTGGGCAACGGTGGCGCGGCGAGGGCTGTTGTGGCTGGATGCGCTCAATTGGGATGTGCAGAGATTCACGTTGTCGGCCGCAGCGCCCAAAATTTAGCGGAATTTCAGCAGAGTTGGGTAACTTCTCCGATGCCCGTGCAGAATTTGCAGGTTCATACTTGGGATAATTTGTCAATGTTAATTTCGCAGGCGGATTTGCTGGTGAACACGACGCCTGTGGGGATGCACCCGCACGGGGAAAAGTCGCCGGTTTCTGCTGCTGCGCTCGATCGCATTTCCGCAGGGGCGATCGTCTACAATCTAATTTACACCCCGAATCCTACTCAGTTTCTCAAAGATGCGCAGCTTCGGGGGGCGATCACGATCGACGGACTCGAAATGCTTGTTCAACAAGGAGCAGCCGCCTTGAAAATTTGGCTCGACACAGAATCCGTCCCAGTCGATGTGATGCGCCAAGCCCTGCGGCAGCATTTGGGCTTAGACTAATGCGATTTTTCTCGCGGTACGGAAACTGCATTGTCGTGTCCTCCCGGAGGCAGACACGGCAGTGCCGTTTCCCTACAGATGTTAAGTACGAATTTGAGCATCAATTCGCGCTAAGCTGAGAATTAAAATATACTTGCGCTACAATTTATGAAATTTCGAGCTATCAGCCTTTTTTTTGCTACTTGTGCGATCGGAATTTTTAGTTTGGTATTCACTCCACCTGCTTGGGCTCTGACGCAGATTAAACTTTCCGATCTTTCTTATCACGAATGTCCGGTAGAAATGGCAGAAGGAACAGTCACCAGCGGCAGTTCTATGGAAGCTAACTGCTTTTTGATTACTGGAAAAGCTGAAAATAGCAGCGGCAAACCTGTTGTCAATGCTGATATTTTCGGTCGCATTTATGATGCAGATGAAAATCCGGTAATGCAAAACCGCACTCGCTTGGGTTCTATCGAAGAAGTTCCTCCCGGAATTAGCGATTTTCAGCTCAGAATTTCGGTGGCAGCCAATCAACGAACACCTTTGCAGCTCAAGCAATTTAAAGCTACAGGTTTTACTGGCGTGGTTCGCCGCTAACAAAAGTATTTGAGATTAAAGAATTGCTGATTTGAGATTTTGGGTGGGCTGTTGAGAAACTGCGATGCAGTTTTTGATTTCCGATTGTAGATTTGAGATTGTTAAGTGGCTTTCACTTTCTCATCTCTAATATACGATGAACTCCCCAGTTGAAAAGCCGGAGAGTTCATCTAAAAATCTCAAATCTAAAATTTAGTTCCCGCAGCTATGTCTGCCAAACAATTTAGCCTAGATGCTTAAAAACTTAAGGTTTTCAAACTAAAAGGCTGTTTGCAAGCTGCTCAAAAGACCGATCAAGAATTCCGAGCCGAACTGAAGTACAAAAAATGCAATCAGCGGAGAAAAGTCAATCCCTCCTAAGGGGGGAATAATCGATCGGAATAGATTCAGGTAAGGGTCTGTTAACTGACTCAAACTCGAAAACGGGGGGTCGTACCAATTGATGTTGGGGAACCAGCTTAATAGCACCCGAATGATCATCAGGACTACATAGATTTGCAGAAATGTGGCTAACGTGGTTGCCAAAAGGCCTATGGAATAACTCATAAATTTTGGTGATCGTTTGAGTAAAGTTTACAGACACTTTAACTTTAAGTTTAGCATAGCTGCGGGAGAGCGGAAATGGGGAGAGTGCGAGCATTGGGAGCATCCCGATTTTGTAAAAAGGTTGGTTAGGAGTGCGATCGTCCCGCTCGCTTGTGAAAGTCGATCGCCCATACTAATCTACAATCTTAAATTGATTCACGAGTCTTGGGCGATCGAACCCTCGCCACCCAGCGCCTGCGAATTCCCATTGACATCGCCGAGTTGCAGCCGCACGTCATCGATTGCCTGATTTAGCTGGGCAATTTTCTGTTCCAAACTCAGCCTTGCTACTTCCATCCCTTCGGCTTCGAGTTGGCTGGCTTTCTGCTGGCGCATCTTTCTTACCTTTGCTTCAGAAGGTTCGCTCAGCATAGCTTCAGCAGCGCGCCGCGACAGCACCGCGCCCAAAACTGCACCCACCAAGCCGCCCACTGCGGCTCCTGCAATAAATCCCCCTGTAAAACCCTCTCGATTACTCATAGCTCAACTCAACTGCGCGATATTTCCTTGATTTGTTTATTCTGACACTCTCTGGAATCAGAAACAGGGAGAGTGTTAATTGCCTGGTAAGGCGAGGATTCCGACTTCAGAGTTGAAGCGGATCATTTCCAAAGATCGATCGCCATAAAGGTCTTCAATGTGCTCTAAGCAGCAGTCGATCGCGAAATCGTTCAACTCAGCAGGCTCAACGCCATACATTTCCTGAAACACCTCCTCGTCTACCCGACAAAAGCGCGGTCGATCGTCATAAATTCCGCATTCTCGCGTTTTATTGTCAAAATTGATACACCAACCGTCATCTCCGACTAAGCTCAAGTAGAGCTTTAATTCCTGTTCCGATAAATACTCGTCTAAGTCTGGGCGCTCTGTTGGTTCTAGGTAACAACAAGCACCGCACTGCTTTATGCAACGCCAAGTAGCCATAGTTCGTTCGATTTGAGATTTGAGATTTGAGATTGGGAACACTCCGACAACGGGCATTAATTCCCCGGTTCCCTGTGAATGGGAGGTCGATCGTTCTTTACATTTTGTTGAATTTTGTAAACTTCCTTAAAAAATAGGGCCGATCGCCCGGTAAAATCAGAAGCGGATTTTCTAATTCAACAATCTAGACTTAATCACTACAGTAGGAGGACACATGGACTTTATAACCGATCTTTTCAGCGGCCTGAACGGCGTAAACTACCAACTGATTATTCAGGTAGCTTTACTTGCAGCAGTCGTGCTTTCGGGCCCGATTGTGATTTTTCTGTTGGCAGCTAAAGGCGGCGACTTGTAATTATAGCACGTTGCGGGCGATCGAGAATTGGGAGTTTTGAGTTTTAAATTATGCAAAATTCCCAAAGCTCGATCGCCAATCGATTTTAGATTTTAGATTGACTTGCAGCGCAGTGAATCTGCGAGGTCGAATTTTGGTCTCAAACTGTGGATTCGAGCCTAACGCTCGTGTTGGGGGCTTCTACCTTTTTTTGGGCGGGCCAATTTTCCCTAATTTACACGGCGCCCCGCGAGCTTTCCGCTCAAATACCGAGGGCGTGTTTAGCAGTTTGAATTAAATTCTCGAAAAAAGGTAGAGATACATCGACTTCTCTAGCATCCTGGCGGGAGTTGCCTAGCAAACCGATGCTTTGTCCAGGTTCAACAACCAAAACTTGCCCTTGAGAGTTGCGAATTCTCAATTCCTCTTGAGAACCGGCGGGAGACAGACTGCAAGAATAAACGCGATCGCAATAATCAAACTCAACTTTTCCGAACATCGGCGGCCTCGAACTAGCAGCACTTGCCGGCAAGCGGACACCCAACAATTCCAACTCAACCGAAGTCTTGCCATTAAAACTATTTTCCCGCAAGCGGTAAGCAATATCAACCCGCCGAGGCAACGGAAAATATTCGCCCCAACGCCACGCAATCCCCTTCACACTAGCCGAACCTTTTTCATCTTGAGTTGCAGTTAGTTTAACATGACCTCCTTTACCAACAATTTTCTGTTCAGTGATGCAAACATTAGCCGTCCAAAATACCGGAGCCTTATTTTCAATCCCGCAAGGTTCTAGAGCATCAATTTGTCGGTAAAGATCCAGATTTATCTCCGCCAAATCCGCTCGCACATCTACAGAAACCAGCGGCTTGAGGTGTTCCGGCTGCAAACATTGATTCGCAAAAATTGACAGTTGACTGCCAAATTGTTCCAGATTCTTAGCTGGCATCGAAAAACCCCCAGCCGCCTTATGTCCGCCAAATTTAGTTAATAAATCAGCACAAAAATTCAGCCCGTCAAATACATTAAACTCAGGAATTCCCCTCGCCGAGCCCCGGATGATTGTACCCACATCCTCACCCTCATCCTCGAAAGTACCGATAAAAACGGGTACGCCGTAACGTTCCAGCAACCGAGAAGCCACAATCCCGATCACGCCGTGGTGCCAACCGGGCTGCACGACAACTAACACCCGTTCCTGCTGTAAATTAAGAGCACTTTGTTCGCACCAAGCAATTGCTTCTTGCTCAATTTCCTGGCACAATTCCTGACGGCGCTGATTGATTTGTTCGCACTGCATGGCGTTTTTGAGTGCCAATTCGCGATCGTCCGTCGTCAGCAACTCTATCACAATTTGAGGGTCAGCCAACCGTCCCACAGCATTAATCCGAGGCCCCAGCCGAAAACCAATATCTTCAGGCTTTAGCGAAATTTTAGCTTGAGTTTTTGAGTTGAAAAGTGAAGGACTTTCCGCACTTTGCTGCTGCACGCCTGCTACCTGAATCAAAGCCTGAATACCCGCCAATTGCGAATGAGGTAAAAGCCGCAAACCCCGCTTTACCCAGCGGCGGTTAACTCCAGTCAAAGGCGCTAAATCCGCAATAGTTCCCAAAGTAAATAACTCCAGCAGCGGATTCACCAACCCGCCAACTTTCTGCATATCTTGAGCCAAACTAATCGCCAAAACATAAGCAACGCCTACTCCAGCCAAACCGCGATAAGGCGAAGATTCCGCAATTAATTTCGGGTTGAGAATAGCATCGGCCGGCGGCAGTTTTGGCGGCAAGTCGTGGTGGTCTGTAATAATAACTTTGACACCGAGTTCTCGCGCTCTCGCCACCGGGCCATAGGCGGCAATTCCGTTGTCAACCGTCAGAATGAGAGCGACACCTTCGGAGTGAAATTCTTCTACAATGCGATCGTTAATCCCGTAACCTTCGTGCATCCGGCTCGGAATAGCATAATCGACATTCGCCCCCAGAGCCCTGAGAGCTCGCAGCAACAAAGCCGTGCTCGTCATCCCGTCAGCATCGTAATCGCCACAAATCGCAATTTTCTGCCCTGCCGAAATCGCCTCACGCAACAATTTGACACTCGCAGCCAAATCGGGAAACTCATCCATTGGCGCGGGCAAAACTAAAGATTCCGGTTCGATAAACCCTTGCACTTCTTCAACAGAATCGATGCCGCGATTAATCAGTACCTGTGCCAGCAAGCACGACAAACCGATTTCAGCAGCAAACTGTTCCGCTTGCTGTGGTTGAGGCGAATAAATTTGCCACCGTTGGTTCGGTAATCGGTGAGAATGTGGGGGCACAGATGTCGGTAGCTCTTGCACGGAAGCTGAGGTTTAAAGATACACGATCGATCTTACCGAATTAAGTGCATCAGTCAATCAATTTTAGATTTTAGATTTTAGATCCTAAAGATGAGTTTTTTGGGTAAAATCCGAAGGTTGTTTGTAGGAAAGGTTTTTTCGGAAGCTCTCACCGTATGCAAATACGGATATATCTGTAGCAGCCATGCCCCGTGCCCGTCCTCCTTCAATCTGCAATCTGCTGTATGTCTGAAGTTAATCTCAAATTTTAAATCTCAAATCGACTGGTTTGAACCCAAAAACCAAGTGTAGCAAGACTTGTGCGACTTACTTAAGGCGAGAAGGCTAATTCAATTTTATGAGGAGACTTGCATGAGTGGCGATCGACCGACGTGGTTTAAAATTGCATTACAGGTTCGGGGTTCTGTCATTCCCTCAATCCTGCCCCGGGTTTTGCTGTGCGGCGGCTTTGGATTTTTTATTGCCCTACTGCACTTTTTAAAATTGCCGGTTTCCTTGCCTATTCTGTCGAGTATTGTACCCAGTATTGTCCTGGGTTTACTGTTGGTTTTTCGGACAAATACAGCCTACGAGCGATTTTGGGAAGGTCGGAAAATGTGGGGAACTTTAGTCAACAACGTCCGCAACTTGGCGCGCCAAATCTGGGTAGCAATTGAGGAAAAAGACCCGCAGGATATCACCATCAAAAAGTCAGCACTGCGCCTGTTACCTGCCTTTGCAGTATCGATGAAATTGCACTTGCGGCAAGAATCAGTAAATACCGAATTAGAGCCGTTAATGTCTCCATCGCAGTACCAAAAGCTCAAATCGATGAACAATCCGCCGCTAGAAATTGCCTTTTGGATTGAGGATTATATGCACGAGCAGTACGAGCGCAATTGCCTCGATGTCTATCAGTTAACAGGTATGAATGAGTTGCTCAACTCTATGATTGATGTATTAGGTGGCTGCGAGCGGATTTTGAAAACGCCTATCCCTTTGGCTTACGCGATTCACCTGAAACAGCTATTGTTACTTTACTGTTTGGCACTGCCATTTCAAATGGTAAACGATTTGACTTGGGGAACCGGCCCAGTGGTGGCTTTAATTAGTTTTACTTTGTTCGGCATCGAAGAAATCGGCATTGAAATAGAAAATCCCTTCGGACACGATGCCAATGATTTGCCTTTGGACAATATTTGTGCTGCCATGCAGCGCAATATCGACGATTTAATTTCTTTATCTCCTAGCGTTCACGCTCGCGCAAGAGAGAAGTAGACTCATGAGTCATTAGTCATGAGTCATTAGTTATTAGTGAACTGTAGGGGCGAGTTCACCAATAACCCTCACAGTGCAGACAGATTCAATAAACCCGCCCACGCCCCATTAGAAAACTTTTGGCTAAGGTTTATTTTTTAACAATCAACCGCATTAACCCAGCTAAAACCAACAATAAAGGCGTCAGCCAGTCTCCCCACCGCACGTACAAAGTCTTACTTTGCCGCCGATAAATAGTAGCATCTCGGACTTCATAGGTATTAATTCCAGACTTCCAAATCGTCTCGCCGTGAGGATTGACAAAAGCCGAATAACCCGTATTAGTTGCGATCGCAGCCCATCTATCAGTTTCAATGGCGCGCATCACATCCAAAGCGTGATGCTGAGCCAGCATCGGCGGTTTGTAATGGGCATTGTTGGAAGCTGTCAGCATAAATTCGCCTCCCTGGGCCGCCTGATAGCGGAAAACTTCAGCAAACGCTGAATCGTAACAAATCCCGACAATGGCGCGGCCAAAGGGTGTATCAAACAATTGTTTTGAGTTACCTGGTACTAAATGTGCATCTAAGGGAGACAGCCGATTGATAATCCCGCCTAAGATTTCGTAAAAAGGGATGTATTCGCCTAAGGGCACTAGCTTGAGTTTATCGTAGCGGCTGACAATTTCTCCCGTGCGTGCGATCGCCAATAAGCTATTAGTGATACTGTTCTCTTGCTGTCCGAATCCCCCAACCCAGGCCAGGACACCGCGTTCGAGAATAGCTTGGTAAAAGGAAAGAGTGGAACGCTGATACTCGTTTGTCCAGATAAAAGGCAAAGCCGTCTCTGGAAGTAACACAGCATCAACTTTTCTATCTGCTAACTCTTTATATCCAGCCGTGTAACCTTCCAAAGCGCGCCGCCAACCACCTGAGTCAAACTTAATCTCGTTCGGAATATTGCCTTGAATAATCCCAATTTTCAATGCTGTTCCCGCCTCTTGAATTAACGGGCGATTGTACAAACTCCAGCCAACAATATGCAAAAATAAACACAAACTCGCAGGCAAAATATAAGCTATCCAATTTTTCCCTCTTCTTTTTTTCTTCTTCCTGATTCCTCCCTCCTGCTTCCTCCCATCCGTTAAATCCGTTACACAATCCGTTGCCGAACTTCCCCCCTCATTCTTCCTCCCATCCGTTAAATCCGTTACAGAATCCGTTGCCGAACTTCCTGCGAGAAAAGCTTCGGCAATTAAGCCATTTACTGCTACAATCGCGGCTGTTACTGCGCTTGGCCCGGAGAGCTGACCGAGGTGCAAAATTGCTAAATTGTGCGGGCTTTGGGTGTACGATAGTGATGTCCACCACAGCGAACTTGTACTCCAAATACTTTCTAAGGCGCACCACAAAGCTGTACCAATTAACACGCGGGTTAACGCTGAGAATTTAGCTTTACCCCCCCCAGCCCCCTCTTGTAAAGGGGGGGAGTTAAGAGTTAGATTTTCCCTTGGTAAAGTGAGGGAGTTGAGAATTACAAATAACCATGCCCAAACGGTGACTAATGCGGCTCCCCAGAGGGTGATGAAGGCCCAGCACAAAAGTGCGATCGCCAAACTTGGCCACCAAGGAACTCCCAACCAAGTCATCGGGTGTATTCCCATAATCCAAGATAAGGCTAATCCGTGATAGCCAATTCCCCAAAGAGAAGGAAGAATCAAGTTCGGCAACGGATTCTGTAACGGATTTAACGGATGAGAAGAATTAGAAAGGAAAAGAAATTTATGTTTTTTTTGTGTTATTGGTCTTTCATAACTAACAACCAAAACCCACAAGGGAGCTAATGCCACCCAGGCTAACGGCCAAGCATTGAATGGCGCTGTTGTCAATGCCATCGAAATGCCGCTGAAAAGTGCGATCGCTCCGCCTAATATTTGAGACTTCTGAACTGCGATTTTTTCAAATTTAAGCCTGTTAAATATCGCCACTTTGATAATTGCTAAAAATAATAATGCCTAATCAATATATCAGATCGATCGGGAAGTTCGGCAACCAGCAATGTGCGGGATGTCACGGATGTCACAGATTTAACAGATTTAACCGAAGGAAAGCTCTTAAATTCTACTTGCCAAAACAAAAAGCGCCCTCTTTTGGAGAGAGCGCTTTTTGTTAGTTAATCAAAAGCTAAATTTAGCCGTTGATAGCAGGAGCAACCATTGCTACTGGGGTGACTTCACCGGCGGCCAAGTCGAGCGGGAAGTTGTGAGCGTTGCGCTCGTGCATTACTTCCATACCCAAGTTGGCGCGGTTGATGACATCCGCCCAAGTGTTGATGACGCGACCTTGTGAGTCGATAATCGATTGGTTGAAGTTGAAACCGTTGAGGTTAAACGCCATCGTGGAAATACCTAAAGCGGTAAACCAGATGCCGACAACTGGCCACGCGCCTAACAAGAAGTGCAAGGAACGGCTGTTGTTAAAGCTGGCGTATTGGAAGATTAATCGACCGAAGTAGCCGTGGGCTGCAACGATGTTGTAGGTTTCTTCTTCTTGACCGAATTTGTAACCGTAGTTTTGCGATTCGGTTTCACTTGTCTCGCGAACCAAAGAAGAGGTAACGAGAGAACCGTGCATTGCAGAGAACAAAGCACCGCCGAAGACACCAGCTACTCCCAACATATGGAAGGGGTGCATCAGGATGTTGTGTTCGGCTTGGAACACGATCATGAAGTTGAATGTGCCGGAGATACCCAAAGGCATTCCGTCAGAAAAGCTGCCTTGCCCGATCGGGTAAATCAAGAATACTGCGGTAGCAGATGCCACAGGTGCAGAGTAGGCTACGCAGATCCAAGGACGCATTCCTAAGCGGTAGCTCAATTCCCACTGACGGCCCATGTAGCAAAAAATGCCGATGAGGAAGTGGAAAATTACCAATTGGTAAGGGCCGCCGTTGTACAACCATTCGTCTAAGGAAGCAGCTTCCCAGATCGGATAAAAGTGAAGCCCGATCGCATTTGAAGAAGGAACAACAGCACCAGTAATGATGTTGTTGCCGTACATCAAGGAACCAGCAACTGGTTCGCGGATGCCGTCGATGTCCACAGGAGGAGCAGCTACGAAGGCAATGATGTAGCAGATTGTGGCGGTCAATAGAGTAGGAATCATCAGAGTCCCGAACCAACCCACATAAATGCGGTTGTCCGTGCTAGTTACCCACTCGCAGTAACGTTCCCAAACGTTGGCGTTTTCGCGACGCTGTACGGTTGTTGTCATGTTTTTATGATTGCTTAGTTAAATTTTCAACGTTCATTGTGGGGATGCCCCACGCTTCTATTAGTAACACCATTTATTAAAGTTTGCCAAGACCTGAGTGATGACATTTTTAACCTTTTACAAACATTTACAAAAGCTTGATTATTAGTAAATATTTGTAGTTATTTGTCAAGTAATTTTACAGAAAAAACGGAGTTAAATACAGCGACCACAAGAGTTGAGTCTATTGTTTTTAGATTGGTTCAGCACTTCGATTAAATTATTGTTGTTCAGGTCGATCGCCTTTCCATCTAAATATCTCTTAATTAGGTCTTGAACAGATTATTTTTAATATTTATTCACATATCATCGGCGGATGTGGCAAAGGTAATCTTTTATATAGATAATATTGATCACCTGGTTTCTAGTGCGATCGGGCTGCATTCTCAACAAGACCAATCAACCGGGTTTATTGACAAAGAAATAAACCCAGTTTCAGAAACCCTTGGCAATATAAACAAACCGGGTTTCTGAGGATGAGTCCGTAAATCCTACGTAAAAATCAGCCTTTAGCCCGGAGGCCAGTTCATGTGCCGTCCGCCGAGAATGTGAAGGTGCAGGTGATCTACGGTTTGGCCGCCGTCGTTGCCGGTATTGATGACGACGCGATAGCCGTTGCTGAGTCCAAGTTGTTCGGCTACCAGCTTGACAGTCAGCAGCAGGTGTCCCATCAGCGCATGGTCTCCCGCCTCGGCATCGGCTAATTTGGGAATAGGTTTTTTGGGAATGACGAGGATGTGGACGGGCGCTTGCGGATTGATATCTCTGAAGGCGAGGGCCAAGTCGTCTTCATAAACGATGTCTGCGGGAATCTCTTTGCGGATGATTTTGCTGAAAAGCGTTTCTTGGATTGTCATGGGTGTTAAAGAAGTTCGGCAACGGATGTTGTAACGGATGTAACGGATGTAACGGATAAATTTTCAGGGAAGGGGGAAGGCGGAAGGGACAAGGGGAGGAAGGAAGGGGGAAGAGGCAGGAGGAGAGAAGGAAGAGGAGAAAAGGAAGAGGCAACGAAAAGTTTTTCTTGCCTCTTCCGATATTCATTAGTCATTGTTAATCATAATAGATGATGGATCGAGGACAGGCAAATTGAGGATAAAAAATAATGCTTGCGAGGGTTTGGAGTGCATCTATTGTAGGAATTGACGCGGTAAAGGTGGGTGTCGAGGCTGATGTATCGGGGGGACTGCCGAAAATTGTGGTTGTGGGGCTGCCCGATTCTGCGGTGCAAGAGGCTAAAGAAAGGGTAAAGGCTACTCTAAAAAATTCGGGCTATGGTTTTCCGATGCGGAGTATTGTGATTAATTTGACTCCGGCGGATTTGCGCAAGGAAGGGCCGAGTTTTGATTTGCCGATCGCCATTGGCATTTTAGCAGCATCGGAACAAGTCAGCGCTGAACTTTTGGGAGATCATTTGTTTTTGGGAGAACTGTCCTTAGATGGGACTTTGCGGGCTGTGGCTGGGGTTTTGCCGATCGCCGCTGCTGCTGCCAAAATGGGTATTTCAGGATTGATTGTACCCGCT
>JAYUGZ010000212.1:0-2086 GCA_043767465.1 Cyanobacteriota bacterium | reverse complement strand
CAGTCCTAGCAGTTGGTCGTACCGTCCGCCTTGTCCTAAAACTCGCTGTCCTGTTTTGCTGCTGCTGACAACTTCAAACACTATTCCAGTGTAATAGTCAAATGTTTGGATTAAACTCAAATCGAGATGGATGTGAGATTTCAGATTGGGGATTTTTGCTTGACATTTGTGCAGTAGCTCGATCGCACATTTGAGATTATTTAACGCGGCTTGCTGTGGCAAATCTAAATCCAGCTTCGCCACAATCTCCAATACATCTTCTGGGCGGCCGCGCAAGTCAAACAACAGCAGAGCTCTCGATCGCAATTCGTCAGTCAGCGGCAAAGTTTCCAAGGCTATGCGATCGAGATTGGCGATCGCGCCGCGCACTTTTTGGCGCACATTTGGCCCAAACGGTTCTAGCAAAGTTGCAGTCAAGCCCGCTTCTCCCAGAACCAAATGCCAGTCATCAATTTCTAAGTTTTGCAAGCACTCAGACAGCAGTAGCAGCACTTCGGCATCCGCAACGCTCCCCCCCGCGCCCAGCAGCTCTACCCCCGCTTGATAGAACTCCTGTTGCCCGCCTGAGCCAGTATCCGGGCCTTTGCGGAAGACGTTGGCGTTGTAGTAGAGGCGCTGCGGCTGCCAATTTGTCCCGGACATCCGCATCGCAGCCGCCCGGGCGATGGATGCTGTCAATTCCGGCCGCAAGCCGAGTTCTCCATCTTCGGCATCTTGGAGTTGAATTAAGGTCGATCGGTCGATCGCGCCCCCAGCCATCAAAGTCTCCAGCCTCTCTAGAGTAGAAGTAATAATCCGGTGATAGCCCCAGCGGTGAAACACCTGCTGCAAGCGCCGTTCGATCGCAATTTTTTGAGCAACGTCAAGGGGCAATAAATCTCTTGCACCCGATGGGGGTTGGTAAACCATATCAATTTTAGAGTTTAGACTTTAGATTTGCGATTGACCTTAGAAGCTTAGCTTGAGAGACGGTGTTAAAGTCGAACGCGGCAAGCCTAACATTCGACTTTAACAAATTAAGGTATCAACAATACGCTTGGGATCAGAACACCGGGCGGTTGAAACCGCCGTATTATCTTTTCAACGATTCAAAACTGACAACTGACAACTACCAACTGACAACTACCAACTGACAACTTTTTATTTCTTCTTCCCGCCAAACAAACTTGCAAAAAATCCCGGTTTCTCCTCACCTTTTTTATCCTTTGCGGAAGCTTGTTCCAGCTTTTTCTTCACCTCCAAAGCTGTCGGTTCTTCAGGATTTGATGCCAAAGCTTTTTGCACCTCAAGTTTTGCCATTGTGGCTTGATTTTGTTGAAAGTAACACATTGCTAACAAACCGTGAGCTTTGCTGTGTTTCGGTTCGCGCTTCAGGGCTTCTTTCAACTCCAAAGCTCCTTTGGCGTAATTTTTGCTGTCCATGAATCCTTGAGCTCGGACGCAAGCTCGATCTGCCAGCGAGTCGTGATCGACTTTGGGTTTGGTCAGTGGTGGTGGAGTTGCGGTGGCTGGGGTTGATGGTTTTGTTGCTGTGGTAGTTTGGTTTGTGGCTGTTGCGGGCGAATCAGTGCCCACCTCAGAGCCGATGCGCTCTTTTGGGCGCACACCGGTGCCAACCACACCGCCAAGCCGCTCTTTTCGCAGCAGGTAAACCATGTTGAGTTCGCTAATTTGATCGATCGCATCTTGGGTTTCTGCAACTGATTCATACTGCTTAAGAGCAAGTTTGTTAACTGCTGTTTTGTAAGCATCTTCCAAATCTTTAGCCGTAGCTAATTCTTTGGCTGCTGCGCTTTCGATTTGCATTTTCCCCTGTTCTTTAGCGAGGCGCTTGCTGATGGTTCCTAATAGCAGGTTGTATTCTTTGCGATCGCTTTCCTTCGAGAATTTGTTGTAAGCAGGATTGACCACCTTTGACAAAAATTGGTTGGCCCAATCTTTATCGGCTTGGTCTTCAAAAGAGCAAGTATCCGAATGCAAGCGGCGGGCGATTTTCATGTAGCGCTTGCGGATGTCGTTAAACTCGGCATCCAAGGGAACTCCCAAAATTGCGTGCTGATCTATAAAGTCGTACTTGAACAGCCCT
>JAYUGZ010000211.1:0-13250 GCA_043767465.1 Cyanobacteriota bacterium | reverse complement strand
GGACGCCCCAATGTAGGCAAATCGACGATCGTCAACCGTTTAGCCAACAGCCAAGACGCGATCGTCCACGACGAACCGGGAATCACGCGCGATCGCACGTACAGACCAGCATACTGGGGCGATCGAGAATATCAAGTCGTAGACACAGGCGGGCTAGTATTCGACGACGAAACCGAATTTCTGCCTTTAATTCGCGAACAAGCCCTGGCGGCGCTCGCAGAAGCCAGCGCAGCAATTTTCGTAGTAGACGGACAAACCGGACTCACAGGCGGCGACGAATCCATAGCCTCTTGGCTGCGGCTGCAAAAAGTCCCCGTCATTCTAGCCGTCAACAAGTGCGAATCGGAAAACACAGGACTCACCCAAGCAGCAGACTTTTGGCAACTGGGACTGGGAGAACCCTACCCAGTTTCGGGAATTCACGGTAACGGCACCGGTGAATTGCTAGACGAACTAATGACTCACCTTCCCACAGAAGTAGAGCCAGAAGTAGATGAAATTAAAGTAGCAATTATCGGTCGTCCCAACGTCGGGAAATCGAGTTTGCTCAACTCATTTCTGGGAGAAAACCGCGCCATAGTCAGCCCGATTTCTGGCACAACCCGCGATGCGATCGACACCATAGTAGAACGCAACGGTCAAACCTACCGCCTGATTGACACAGCCGGAATCCGCAAAAAGAAAAACGTCGAATACGGCGCCGAATTTTTCGGGATCAACCGCGCTTTCAAAGCCATCCGCCGCGCCGACGTGATACTGCTAGTAATTGACGCAATTGACGGCGTTACCGACCAAGATCAAAAATTAGCCGATCGCATCAGCCAAGAAGGTCGAGCCTGCATCATAGTCATCAACAAATGGGATGCCATAGAAAAGGACAACGACACCATCTACGACTACGAAAGAGAAGCAAGAACCAAACTTTATTTCCTCGACTGGGCAGAAATGATCTTTGTCAGCGCCATGAGCGGACAGCGAGTTGAAAAAATCATAGAATTAGTAGACAAAGCCTCCGACGAACACAAACGCCGCGTCGCTACCGCCGTGATCAACGAAGTCATAGAAGAAGCCACAACCTGGCACTCAGCCCCAGTTACCCGCCAAGGAAAACAAGGCAAAATCTATTACGGTACTCAAGTGCGATCGCAGCCGCCAACAATTGCGCTGTTTGTCAACGATCCAAAACGCTTCACCGAAAATTACCGCCGCTATATGGAAAGCCAATTCCGCAAACATCTAGGCTTTACAGGTACTCCAATGCGGCTGCTGTGGAGAGGCAAAAAAGTTCGCGCCACCGAAATCAGCACAACCAACAGAGCACTGCGCGTGAAGTAATTCGAGACTTGAGAATTGGGATTTTAGATTGAATAGAAAACGCAGTTTAAGGATATAATTAAGTTGCGTTTTTTTTATGTCCTCTTCCTTCTTTCTTTCTTTTCTCTTCCTTCTTTTCTCTTGCTTGGCGTCCTTCGCGTCTTCGCGGTTCAATAAATTGATATTCTTAAAAATCTCAAATCGACAAAATGGATTTACTGCGATCGCTCCCCATAGGACTTTACCTAGAACAACCCGTAACCTGGCTGCACAGGCTAGACTCCCGCGTCAAACTAGCTTGGTTGATGACATTTCTGATCGCGCCCATACTCGCCAATCCCGTCTGGCGGCTGATGCTAGTAGCAATGTTAATCGTACTGACACTAAGCGCAGCCATTCCCTTCCGCGTGTGGAAGCAGCAAATGGGACTGCTTCTGCTATTCTGCCTTTTAGTATTTTGCCTCAGCGCGATCGCCCCCGACGGACTTCCCTCAGAACACCAGCCCCGCATCCCCGCCGACGAATTAACCTTTTCCCAACAGCCCGCAACCCTTCCACCCCCTCAAAAGCCCAAACCCTGGTACCAACCTTTTAACATAGGCTCAAACTCCCTAACCCAAAATCCCAAATCCCCAATCCCAAATAAACTCCCCCAACCCACAAACTACAGTTACGTTGTATTCAAGCAAGGCCCGATTAAAATCACCCGCAAATCCATAGATTTAGCTATCAACGTCAGCACCCTATTTTTCACAGTAATTTACAGCACTAACCTCTACCTCCTCACCACAGCCAGCGAAGAAATCACCTGCGCCATCGAAAACTTAATGCAGCCGCTGCGCCGCTTGCACTGGCCTGTCACCGAAATAGCACTCACATTAACCTTATCTTTGCGGTTTATTCCCCTAGTATTGGAAGAAATACAAAATTTAGTGCGCTCGGTGAGCACTAGAGCCATAAACTGGAAAAAACTCGGATTTCGCCGCGCCGCTCAAGTTTGGTTGATGATCGCCGAGCGCCTGTTAGAAAACTTGCTCTTGCGAGCCGAACAAATTGCTAGCGCCATGAAAGTTCGCGGCTTCACCAGTCCCGATCGACACCGTGTAGAATGGCACTCCTTGCACTTGAAAATCCAAGATTGGATCGCCCTCGGCTGCTTGATCCTGCTCTGGAGCGCCCGCTTGGTTTGGGGTTGGGACACTTGACTGTTGACTGATGACTGTTGACTGATGACTGTTGACTGTTGACTGTTGACTGTTGACTGTTGACTGTTGACTGTTGACTGTTGACTGTTGACTGTTGACAGTACGGGAATCAAACCATTTATGCTTGACGGGTATGGGCCACCCATCCAAGCAAAACTAATACCAGTTTCCAACAAGAATGCAGATCGCGATAGTGCTGCTAAAGTAATAGAGACAAATATTTAGATATCCAAGACTTTGAACATCTATCTCGGGACAGATATTGTATACGTTCCGCGCATTCAAGCCGCATTAGACCGCTTTGGCGATCGCTTCCTCCAAAAAGTTTACACGCCGGCTGAACAAACAGACTGCGGACAACTAAATTCTCAACACAGCAGCATTAAAGGTAAAATGAATCGAGTTTCCTGCAACCAGCTAGCGGGGCGCTGGGCAGCCAAAGAAGCCGTTGTCAAAGCCCTAGGCACGGGATGGCGGGGAATACGGTATGCAGATGTGGAAATTCGGCGCTCCGAAAACGGTGCTCCAAACGTGCAACTGCACGGAACCGCAGCAGCACAAGCATCTGTTTGGGGAAATTGCCAGTGGCAATTGAGCCTCAGCCACGACGGAGACTATTGCATGGCTACGGCGATCGCCCTTTGTACGCGATCGAGCGACACTCAAATCTAAAATCTAAATCTTTAATCTAATATCGATCGATTGTGAGCGTGAATGACTACCGAAACCTACCTCAATCATCCAAACTTTGGTCTCCTCTTCAGGGTATCTCAGGTTGAAGACAGCCAAGAATTATTTACCACCCTATACGCCCAGCGCCTATTTTTCTTAGTAACAAATGGCCCTGGCGGCCTGAGATTTGAGCCCATCAGCCGCTCAGACGCTCGCCTCATGGTCGAAATTCGCCTGCGAACCCTCCGTCGCAGCGGTCAATATCAGGAGTACGACCAATTACAGGCGGTTCACAAGCGGACATTTCAGTAGCGAAAATTAGTAATCGGTAATTCGTAATCCGTAATTGGTAATTTGGTAATTGGTAACTGTCTTAATTTTCCTTCCCTCCAGTTGCCAGAATTGAGTACCTATGACCATTGCCTCTCGAATTAACAGCATTCGCCAACAGTTGCCGGAATCAGTGCGGTTAATCGCCGTTACCAAACAGGTACCGACTGAGGCTATCCGCGAAGCCTACGACGCGGGCATCCGAGATTTTGGCGAGAGCAAAGTTCAAGAGACTGCCGAAAAACAAAGCCAACTGCAAGATTTGCCGGATATCAACTGGCACTTGATCGGTCACTTACAATCCAACAAAGCAGCCTTGGCCCTAGAGCATTTCCAGTGGATTCATTCTGTGGACAGCTTAAAACTGGCGGCGAGGCTCTCGCGCCTAGCAGGCGAAATGTCCCGCTCTCCCCAAGTTTTCCTGCAAGTCAAAATGTTGCCCGACCCCGATAAATACGGCTGGAGCGTCCCAGAACTGCTCGCCGACCTCCCCGAACTCAACAAATGTGAGCAGCTCAAAATTCAAGGTTTGATGACAATACCTCCGCTGGGGTTAGATGACTTGCAAATCCTAGAATTGTTTAACAGCACCCGCGAACTTGCTGACCAAATCCAGCAGCAAAATTTGCCACATATTAAGATGCAGCAGCTCTCGATGGGGATGTCGGGAGATTATCATTTGGCAATTCAAGCAGGTGCTACTATGGTACGCGTCGGACAAACCTTATTTGGCTCTAGGAGGGGATAAATTGTTGAAATCTTCTGATCAGGACAAATTAGGTTAAATATAAAGTAGTTAGCGACCCGTGGCTAACCCGCAACGCGAGTATAGTCGGGGCAGTACAGTCGTGAAGGAGCTTAAAAGGTGAGCATTTTTTCTAAGCTACGAGATTTTGTAGGCTTCAACAACGAGCCTGAGTATGATTACGAATACGACGAAGCCGAAGGAGAGCGTTTTCAAACCGTCTACCAACCGCCAGAACCGAACGCCGCTGCTGCCGCCGCAGCAGAAGAAGAACGCCGCAATCGCAGAATGCGCGATCGGACAGTAGTAGGATCGACAGGTACAGATGTTGTTGCACCAACCGGGGGAGTAGGGTCAGTAATGAATAACGTGATTGGAATGCCTGGAGCTATGAACGGGATTTCGGAAGTAGTAGTGATGGAGCCGCGCACTTTTGAAGAGATGCCGGCAGCAATTCGAGCTCTCAAAGAACGCAAGTCTGTGGTTTTGAACCTGACTGTGATGGACCCAGACCAAGCGCAAAGAGCTGTGGACTTTGTGGCGGGCGGTACTTATGCCCTTGACGGTCATCAAGAGCGTATTGGCGAAAGCATTTTCTTGTTTACTCCTAGCTGCGTGCAGGTGAGAACTCAGTCTGGTGTGGTTCACGAAGTGCCCCCAGCCCAAGGACGACCCCGCGCTGCTGCTGCTCCTGCACCCACAGTCTGGCCGGCAGAACAAGCTCAATTGGCTCAGTAATCTGTTGACTGTTGACTGTTGACTGTTGACTGTTGGCAGTTGGCAGTTGGCAGTTGGCAGTTGACCAATAACAATAGGACTAAGACCAAAAAATTGTCTGCTATCGGTAGTTGGCAAGGTGCGCAATGCGCACCCTACATATAGAGTGTGTGCGTCCAGTACCGAAGTAATAACCAATAACCAATAACCAATAACCAATAACCAATAACTAATAACTAATAACTAATAACTAATAACTAATAACTATGATAAAATTTGGTACAATCGGCGGCGGAGTAATGGGAGAGGCTCTCCTATCCCGCTTAATAGTACAAAAAGTTTATTTGCCCTCAGAAATCTTGGTGAGCGATCCGCAACCCCAACGGCGCGAATTTTTGACGGAAACCTACGGAATCGGAACAACAGCCAGCAATCTTGAAGTTGCTGCCGCTACAGAAGTGCTGTTTTTGGCGATTAAACCGCAAATTTTTGATACGGTAGCTTTGGAATTGGCCGTGGTGGCCGATCGCCAACAAGCAAATAATGGAGAAACGGCTAATTCTGGGCCCGAAGCTGCGATCGTGTCAATTTTGGCAGGAGTTCCCCTCAGCAAGCTCGAAGCAGCCTTCCCGGGACGAGTAGTGCTGCGGGTGATGCCAAATACTCCGGCGACGGTAGGCGCGGGAATGAGCGCGATCGCCCCAGGCAAACTCGTGCAACCGACCGATTTAGAATTAGTCAAGCGGATGTTTCAGGCCGTGGGAGAAGTCGTAGAAGTGCCTGAGAGTATGCTAGATGCGGTGACTGGCCTTTCGGGTTCCGGGCCCGGTTATGTAGCGATTTTGATCGAAGCCTTGACAGATGGCGGAGTTTGTGCAGGTCTGCCGCGGGCGATCGCCTCTCAATTAGCAATCCAAACAGTATTCGGTACAGCGAAGCTGTTGCAAGAAACGGGAATGCACCCGGCAGAATTAAAAGATCGAGTGACAAGTCCCGGCGGTACAACTATTGCCGGAATTGCTACATTAGAGAGCAGTGGCTTTCGTTCTGCACTGATCGAAGCAGTCAAAGCAGCTTGTTTGCGATCGCAAGAATTGGGTAAATAACAACAGAGAATTTAAAATGGCTTATAGCGAATTCAAGCTCAAGGAACTTGTCAAGCAATTTGACTTAACTCTCAACGAAAATCAAGATTTATTTGCACACATCTCAGAAGTAGAATCTAGCGAAATCCTGAAAGTAGCGTTAAAAGAAAACGCAGGATTAGCAGTAGACATCAACACGGAAAAAGCTCGTTCTGAATTGATTATCGCACCCATTTTACTGGAAGTTAGACGACAATTAAATTATCAAATTGGTTTATTTTCAGGTTCCGAGTTTAATGTAGCTCCTGACAAAGGATTAAATGGAACCTGCGATTTTTTAATGAGTTTGTCAGCGGAACGCTTGTTTATCAGCGCTCCTGTGATTACCCTTGTTGAAGCTAAAAAAGAAGATATTAAGGCTGGTTTCGGGCAGTGTACAGCCGAGATGTTGGCGGCTCAGTTATTTAATGAAGAAGAGGGAAATCAGATTCCGGCTATTTATGGAGCTGTAACATCTGGTACTGTGTGGAGATTTTTGAAGTTAGAGGGGAAGATTGTTGATATTGATGCGATCGAGTATTATCTGAGAGATGTCGGAAAAATTTTGGGGATTTTGTTAAGCGCGATACCCAAATCCCCGGTTTCTGACCACTCGTAAAACCAAAAAAATCGGGTTTTTGGCCGAGTCTGCTAGCCACAACGAAGTATTTTTGTAAAAAACCCGGTTTCTGGGCCCCATCGCGCTCTGTCTCTTCCCCGCGAGGGACTGAAAAAACTTCAAAGCCTAGCAAACATCAATCGCACTTTAAACCTGCCGCTGCGGCTGTCGAATACTCGACGGGAACAAAAGCGAGGCCGAACTTCTCTGTTGGACACTCTACAATATGCACTAAATCCCTGGGAGGATTTTGGCGATCGCCATTCTGCGGCGAGTTAAACTGAATAGTTCCTGTGGCTCCTTTGGCGCTAAAATCAGGAGATGAAAGCATTTTCTGCATTCCTTCGCGAGTGGGTTTAGGCTGCATTTCCAATGCTTTTATGAGGGCGCGCGCTGCATCGTAAGCTGAAGCTATGCGAGTATTTCCATCTTCTTCCCACAGCGAGCGAGCTTGTTGGGGAAATTCGGCATTTGGACTGTTTAAGGGATGCCACCCAACCGAAAAGATCAGTTTTTTAAACAACTTTTGCGGTTGCTGGGATGCCAGTTCTAACATTTGCGGACACATCAGCATCCATGCGCCGACAATCCAATTGCAATCGCCATTAAGTTTGATTATCTCAAATGCGTTGTCTAGGGATCTCGTATGATGGGGGTCTGGAACTAGCACGATCGCAGTTTCTCCCTTTCCCTGGATTTCATCGATCGCTCTTTCGGCGTTGAAGTCATTTATTAATAAATCGAAATCGCGAATCCCGACTATTTTTCCTCCTCCCTCATCTCGAAAATAGTTTGTGTAATCTTCCACAAAAGATGCACCGAATGGGCTTCCAGGATTGTATAAAATTGCTGCTTGTTTTTGATTTTTGTGCTTAAGGTAGTTCGCTAAATCTCTAGCGATTAAACGGGTCGTATATTGAGTCCGAAAGAAAAAACTCCTAGGTTCATCCGTCAACTCTTTCGTGGCTGCACCCGGAGACATCAAAACGAGATTATTGTTATTGTAAATATCTACAGCGTGCATCGTCATTTCGCTGCTGCCGTGACCGACAACTGCTAAAATATCCGGTTGATTTACCAGTGAACTTGCTATTTGTTTTGCATCTTCTTCATCGTTCGCATCGTCAGCAATAATGATTTTAATTCCTTTGCCGTTAATGGCTTTAGTCGGTAAAAAACCTTGACCGGGAAAGTCCCGATCGCTAGAATTGGACAGTGCCAAATTAACTTCTGTTTGCGCTTGAGCCACTCCGCGCAAATATTCTTTAGCTTGAGAACAAAGCAGAGCATTACTCTCCTGATTTCTGCGACAAATAGAAAGGACTACAGCAATTGTGTAATAAGGAGCGTTGCTGGCCTCTAGAAAAGCATTATTTGTGTAAATTAAAGTTTCTGGATCTTTGCCAAATTCTTTATGCCACGATTCTTTGAATTTATTCAAAGCTTGTTCTGAATTTGAAGCTGCAAATTCTTTAACTCCTCTTTGCTTTAACCGAGGACGAGAACTTGTCAGGAGAATTTTTTCTCCGCCACTTAAACCATTTGGGAGGACTAAACGAAGGTTTGAAGGGACAGGTATTCTGCTGTCACGGGCGATCGCATCTTCCTCTTCCACTGTCGCAGTCTCTACCGCCAGCGATTCCCTACGGGATAGCTCGCACGCGCGTAAATCCTGCAACACATCAGCAGCGGATTGATAGCGATCGTTAAAGTGGTAGCGTACCATCTTGTTTAAAATTCTTCTTAAATCATCGCTAACCTGTGGGCTCTCTCTATTTGGTGTCGAGTAGTGCCAGATAATTTCGCAAGTTGGTTTATGATTGCAAAGGTCTGCAATATCTAAACCTGCGATCGCTTGGATGCCGACGATTCCCGCAGCATAGATATCGCTGTTAAATCTCGGCTGATTTTTCCACTGTTCGGCCGGCATATAACCGTCTGTACCAACTGCGCGAGTTTGAGTGATGTTCCCAGAGTCGATCGACAATTTGGCGATCGCTTTTACCGCCCCAAAATCAATGACTACAATTTTGCCGTCAAGTTGGCGCCGGATTAAGTTTGACGGTTTAATATCCCGGTGAATAATATTTTGTTTGTGGACGCAATCTAAAACCTCTAAAATATCCCGCAATAGATCGATGACTTCTTGTTCTGTTAAATTTTTGCCGGAACCGAGTTCTTTCCTCAGCGGCTCTCCTTCAATATATTCTTGAATTAAGTAAAATTTTCCCTTTTCTTCAAAGCTATCGATTAACGTGGGAATACGCGGACATTTATCTTTTAGATGCCGCAGGGTATTAGCTTCTTTTTCAAATTGCTGTTGTGCTTCCTTCACCAGCGACGGATCGTTAGATTGAGGCGACCTAATTTCCTTAACGACGCACAGGGAATTTTCAGGGCTGTCGGTCTGTTTAGCCGTATATGTTTTCGCAAACCCTCCCTCACCTAATTTATGGATAATTTGGTAGCGATTATTGCGCAGAATATCCCCTGGATTCAAGCACATATTTTTTGACAATCCTTCAACTCGCTGCACTCGTTGATGTCGATCATACCACAAATATGACTTTTATGAACTCAAGGTTATGACTTTTATGAACTCAAAGTTATGAATATATGAATTGACTTTGATATTTGCTTGTTTAATAATGTTGATATCAGAGATTTTAGGGAGAAGATATTTTATGGCTTTACAAAGAGACCCATCAGGATTGCCTCGATTAATTGGCGACAATACATCTGAATCTGTGGAGTTATCGGTCGCTTATTCCCGATTCGGAGGTGTAACTAATTTCTCCTCGGGAGTATTGATGCTCGGAGGTGACGATACAGTCGTAGGCTCAACAGCTAGCGATTTAGTTTATGGCAATGAAGGGGAAGATATTATCAGTGGGAATTTGGGTAACGATTCTTTATTGGGGGGAAAAGGGAAAGACCTAATAGCTGGAGGGGATGGAAATGACTCTATAAACGGCGGTCAAGATGGAGATGCGCTTACAGGTGACGGTGGAAATGATATTTTATTGGGCGGTAAAGGCAATGATTTTTTAGTTAGCGGTAGCGGAAACGACACTTTGGTGGGGGGTTTAGGTCGCGACTTTTTAGGAGGTCTGGGTGAGAATGGTTCACTCAAAATCGGGGGTAGCAACTTGTTCGTCCTCCAAATAGAAGCCGGAGTTACAGATGTCAATAATGCCGATATCATTGTCAATTTCCGACCCGCTTTCGATAAAATTGGATTAGCAGATGGTTTGACTGTGAATGATATAGTTTTGGAAAACTTGACCAATGTGCAACTTACAATACAGTTAGAATTTCCGCAAGCAGCAGGTTCTTTTGCCCCGCCAGAACTATCACAGCTATTTAAACCAACATCATCGGTGACTTCAGGGACTCTCGTCAAAGTCAGGAATTCAGGAGAAGTAATCGGTTTTGTTGATAGTGTAACGCCTGCTCAACTGCAAAACAGCATTGTAAACAGCTTTATCTCAGTTCAGGGATTCTAAGCTGTAGGATGCAATTGCACGGCATCCTAAAAATTGGTAATTAGAGCGATCTAATTATCGACAGTTAAAAAATTGATTCGGGCTTCAATACTTCCTTTACCTCTTAGTCAGCTTCGGCAAAATTCGTTAAAGAAGCGGTGAAACGGAATCAATCTTAATCGCTAGCTGCTGCTTCCAATTTCTGTCCAATTTTCGGTTCAGTACCCTTCAAAAGCCGCTGAATATTACTGCGGTGCCGCACAATTACAAACACGCCACCCGCAAGTCCAAACAATACATAAGCCAGCGGCTGATGTAAAGCAAACATCAATCCAGCCACGCTAATCGCACCCATAATTGAGCTTAAAGAAACAATTCGCGACACCGCAAAAACTATCCCGAAAATCCCCAAAGTTCCCAACCCAACTGGCCAGTACAAACCGAGCAAAACTCCCAAACTCGTAGCCACAGATTTACCGCCGGTAAACCCCAGCCAGATAGATTTGCTGTGGCCCAAAACAGCAAACAAACCTGCCAAAGTCGCCATCCACGGGATGACTGTTGCAGTATTTTCTAAACCTGCGGAGGTTGCTAGCTGACTGGTAAACTCTAGAGAGTAGATGTAGCGGATTAGAGCGATCGCACCTACGCCCTTCAACACATCAACCAGCAACACCGCTAGCCCCGGCCCCTTCCCCAAAGTTCTCAGTACATTAGTCGCGCCCGTCGAACCCGAACCCACTTGGCGAATATCAATTCCCAGCATCCATTTCCCCAAGGCGTACCCAGTCGGAATCGAGCCCAGCAGATAAGCTGCGATTAACAATGCGCCATTTAAAATTATCCAGCTAGCCATTTTTTGATTTGAGATTTCGTGTACTTTTAAAATTTGTCACTGTTTCAAGCTTGGACGCTGAAACACTATTCGTAGGGTGCGCAGTGCGCACCTTACTATTGCCAATTACCAATCATCAATTAATATCAATTCCGGTTGACTTACCCCTCAATTTCTTCAGTCCGCGGAGGCGGACTTTGTTTGTATAGCCGCGAATTCTATTCGCCGGGAATTCATGGTATTAAAACTGAATTTAATCTCAAAAATCCTTAGCAGTCATCAAAGTTTGCGGATCGGGAGCAAAGGCCAGCCACAGCGGAAATTGTAGCATTGACAAACTAATTAAATCCTCAGTTTCATCGATCGCAATTAACGGCAACTTACCATCTTTCACCAGTCGATCGGCTTTTTGAGCCAAAGCCTCCGCAGACTCAAACATAATAATGCCGTGTTCCGGGCCAAAATCGCTGCGAGTAATCCCCAAACAATCCTGCAAACCCCGGCGCCACTCACCCAAACGTTCGGGGCTGTTCGCGAGCACCAAAGTCCGCACCCGTGGGCCGTAGACACTTCTGAGTACAGAAATAATCGTCGAAGTAATCAAGATATTTTGCAACCGCGAACCCATAGTCCGCAAAGCGCCCCTTCCTCCTTGGGTGAAAAACCAGTTAGAAACTCGTTCTGCGTGGATGGGTTCAAAGGTGCGGCGGATCTGCCAGGGCGGGCCGTAGTAGTCGGGAAGAGTGCGATATTGGTCGAGAATGCGGCGAATTTGTTTGGCTTGTTCTTGAAATCCCTGTTCGGCAAATCTGGGATTTACCGCTGCTGAGGATGGAGACTCGTCAGCAGCAATTTGCTTGGGCGTCTCTTGTACCGGCGGTGTCAAATCTAAGAGTTCGGCGGTAGCGGCTAAATCCTGCAAACTCCCGACTAGATAGTCTTTGAAACCCTGGACTCGGATTGCTAAATCTTGGGAAACGCCTGCAAAAGTTGTGCGCATTTCCTTTTGAATTCGATCGCGCCTGCGTTCGAGTTTTTCGACTTCGATTTGTAGTGCCATTTTGCGACTATCTAGTTGAATCAAGCCGTCTTGTACCAAACGCCCGATCGATGTTTGAGCCTCGCCCAACGCTTCTTGGGCCTTGGCTTTGTCGGCTTCCAAGGCGGCGATTCTTGCAGTCAAATCTTGTTCTTGCTGCTGCAATGCTTTGACTCGTTCTGCCAATTTTTCGGTAAGATTTTCTGGGACAGGCGTTACCGTTGCGGAGATTGCTGTTGGCTGCGAGTCTGTTTCGGGCGAACTTTGATCGATCGCACTTTCAGATTCGCGATCGTCTGTTTCTGACCCAATTTGGGCGATCGCGCCTGCTGCGTCCACAAATCGGGCAATTTGGGCATCTTCCTCGTCCAGCGCATCTGTTTCGGGCGGGAGTTGGGCTTGGGGATCGTTTTGGGCGATCGACAATTCCCGTATTTGAGATGGCAATTGGTCGTCCATCTCATTCACGGGTAAAATTGGTGCGCCGTCAGCGGCTGGTTGTGATTCGGGTTTTTGGGTGGGAAATTCGTCTGAATTCATGAGAAATTTGGTTCGGCGTGGGGCACAGAAGAAGTTAAAAATTTAAAATTAACAACTTGTTTAGTCTTGACGGGGACAGCGCTGTTCTAAGCAACTCTGTAGCATTTTACGATCGAATAGAACCGGCAGAAAGTGAATGCTGTTAATTTCTTTGAAATAAAACAAAATCGGCACAGCGGGCCAAAATATCCGCCAATTTTGCCATTGTCGGAAAGGAAATTGGCGGATCAACTTAGACGATCGATAAATATCCAAATCGGTTAGGGTGAATTGTAGCCGGATGGTGGCAGCTTGGTACATCAGAAACAAGCCGAACAGCGCCAGGGGCAAACTCACCCACTTCTGCACAAACAGCAGGGGTACAGCCGCCACTACCAGCACTAGGGGAATCGCAAAACTCGGTGCAAGTTCGATCGTATCTGTGGGCGTAGTCGCAGAGGTAGTTGTAGTCACGGGTTTAAATCAAGGGTAGATAAACGAATGTTGCCAATTATTTATATTTTACTGTTTCCTAGCTTACAAGCCTTTGAGTACGCTAGAGCCAGTGCCCTGAAACATCAGCCAAGTCATCAAAAAGTTAACAATAAAAATCGCCAGCAAAGCCGTCACCACCGCCGTAGTAGTC
>JAYUGZ010000210.1:0-2089 GCA_043767465.1 Cyanobacteriota bacterium | reverse complement strand
GGGTTTTGGGACAAACTCTCCTGTCGCAGATGCCCGTAGAAGCTCATATGTTTTTTACTCACTCTCACTGGGATCACATTCAAGGATTCCCATTTTTTGTGCCAGCTTTTGTCAAGGGCAATTGTTTTCACATCTATGGGGCTGTGGCTCCTCCTCCTAATAAGGCTACTATCCAGCAGCGGCTCAACGACCAGATGCTGCACCCAAATTTTCCGGTACCGCTGCAAATTATGGGGGCAGACCTAAAGTTTAACGATATAGAAGTGGGCGAACCGCTGTCGATCGGAGAGATTAAGGTGGAAACTGCTTTGTTGAACCATCCCGGGGAAGCTGTAGGCTACCGCGTTAACTGGCGGGGGTATTCGGCAGCTTATGTGACTGATACAGAACATTTACCCGATCGCTTGGACGAAAATGTGCTGTCTTTGGCTCGGGATGCTGACGTGCTGATCTACGACGCTACTTACACCGATGAGGAGTATTACTCGGAGAAGAACAGCAGAGTCGGTTGGGGACATTCGACTTGGCAGGAAGCGGTAAAGGTGGCTCATGCGGCTAATGTCAAAAAGTTGGTGATTTTTCACCACGACCCGCTGCACAATGACGAGTTTTTAGACAAGGTGGGAGAGCAAGTCTCTCAAAGGTTCCCCAACAGTTTGATGGCGCGGGAAGGTTTGTCGTTACAGTTGCTGCCTCCTCATAATAATAAGGATTTGTCAGAAGCATCGGTGCAAGCCCCTAAAGTGTCTGTGTGATGGATTTGAGATGGCCAGATGGTTGGGAAATCTCGGTAGTGCCAAATCTAAAATTTAAGTATCGGCTGACCTTACTCAAGACGGATACAAGCCCCGGCGCCAGGAGTGGAAAATAAAAAAGTTTAGATCGATGTTCGAGTTCTGTGATCGATCTGTGGAGTCAAATCTCAAATCTCAAATCTCAAATCGACGGGCGATCGCAATCCGGCTAAGTATGGCAAAATCTAAAGCGTGTGGGTAACTTCTTCTTGTATCGCTGCTCTGACTCCAACTTCTGTTGCCTTGGGAAACTTTGATGGTTTACACCTAGGGCATCGACAAGTCGTGCAGCCAATTTTAAATCGATCGCGCATTCCAACTTCTGGGACGGTTTTGGAGACGGATCAAAGCTGGCCCTCAAACGCTAGCAAAGATGAAAACTTGGAAAGCGAACATCTGGCGACCTGCGACAACGACTCAGCAGCACCGCTTGATAGAGCCTACAACCGTCATAATTTCGATGGTTCGATCTCGCAGACCAGGGACTCGGCGGGCAACAGCCTCTCCGGTCTGTATTCTGATGGAGTCGATCGGCTTTACGGCACTGTCGTGACATTCGATCCCCACCCGCAAGAATTTTTTACAGGTCAACCAAAAAAACTGCTGACACCTCTGGCAGAAAAGGTAGAATTGCTCGCAGCAATGGGCGTCGAGCAACTTGTGCTGCTGCCGTTCGATCGAGAATTGGCAGCTTTGACTGCTTCTGAGTTTGTCGAGGAAATTCTGGTGCGACAACTGCAAGCGAGTCGAATTAGTGTGGGGGTTGATTTTAGGTTCGGACGGGGACGGGCTGGGACGGCTGTGGATTTGCAGTCGATCGCCTCGGGTTATGGTATTGATGTTACTCTTGTACCGCTGTACAATTGCGCCCAAGGCGATCGCATCAGCAGTTCTGCCATCCGCGAAGGTTTGGCATCCGGCGACCTCAGAACAGCGAATAAGTTGCTGGGGCGACCCTACAGTTTGGTGGGGACTGTGGTTGGGGGACAGCGGCTGGGTAGGACCATCGGATTTCCGACTGCTAATATCGAACTGCCCCCAGAAAAATTTTTGCCATGTTTTGGCGTGTACGCGGTGCGAGTCTCGGTGAAGGATGGAGGAGAAAAGATCGAAGATGAAAGTTCTTCGTATAACTGGGAAAATCCCAAATCTCTAATTCCCGATCGATCATCAAATGTATCATTCATCAATGGAGTGATGAATGTTGGCCGCCGCCCGACGGTAAACGGCCTACAACTCACTGTAGAAGTTCACCTGTTAGATTGGTCTGGGGATTTGTACGGTCAAACCTTGAG
>JAYUGZ010000209.1:0-5261 GCA_043767465.1 Cyanobacteriota bacterium | reverse complement strand
CTACCTGAAGACAAAGTTAGCAAAGATTTAGATTTGTACCGCAGCAATTTGGAAAAAATGGCCCAAGCGCGAATAGTGCTTCAAGATGTCATCCAAGCGGAACGCAAAAAACGGGAAAAGCGAGACACAAAAGTTACCGCCGGCCCGTCAGCCGAATCTTCTGACACCAGCAATTAATCGTTTGAAGGAAGAAGGAAGAAGGAAGAAGGAAGAAGGATTTTTTTTATTAAATAAAAAAAATACAAAACTTCTTCCATTTAAATTTTTTATTCTTAAATTCTGACAGATGCCTTCTGCCTTCAGATAAATGTTGGTGGCTCAACAACTAGAAATCCCGCTTTTTTGAGAAAGCGGGATCGACTTAACTGGCAAGGTGAGCGGTTGGTGGCGGTACTAAGGCTGCTGCTCAAAATTAGTGGCGTTAGCTTGCAGCCAAGTGCTTAGCTGTGAAAGAACTTCGTTTCCAGAAGACTTGCCCAAAGCTGTGGGGTTTGGGGTATCTGGCCTGTCCAAGTTGCGGGCGATCGCAGAGTTGACTTCTTTGGAAATCAAATCGTGAAGTTGCTCTTTAGCCCTAGCCCTTTGAAAGTGAGCTCCCTCTTCCGTAGTAGCGTACAGAGGCGGCAGCCTATTTAAAGCATAAGCCGCAATATCTCCCACATCCAGACTCAGGTCGCTCGTCGCCTCAATTTCAGCCACCCTAGCGATCGCATCGCTCAGCACCAACTCTTCCATCACATTGATGAACTGTTTGCGCGGCAGAACCACAACTTCCCCGGTCAACAAAGCTCCCATCAGGCGATCGAGAGCCATGTACTCTTCGATCGACAATTCAGAAGCAGTATTGCAGATTCGTCCCACCTCAGCTTCCATAGACGGCGTTAAATAGCCATCTTGCAAAGCCTGTTCCACAATTTTTTCAATACTCATATATGCTTCCCGCTCAACGGCATCATTAATACAGTTTTGTTTTGTTAAGACGCGATTGCTGGCGTCTGGAGATTCGAGTTTTGACGGTACAGTTGAGAATTTTGTTACAGATTCTAACTCAATAGTGATCACCCTGAACAGTTACCTAAACACCCCAGCCACAAACTTACCCCATAATTGACGGCTTTATTCGTCAAAACCTGTAAAAAATCTTACTCAACTCCCTGAAGCCGCCAAGGAACCGGATCGACAGACTGCCCGTGTACGTAAAGTCCCCAGTGGAGGTGAGGGCCACTCGAAGCCCCCGTAGACCCCAAAGCACCGATTACTTGACCGGCTTTCACGAAATCGCCGTCTCTCACATCAATCCGGCTCAGGTGCATCAAAATACTTGCTACCCCTTGACCGTGATCGATACCGACGACATTCCCGTGGATTTTAAAGCCTTGGGATTCGCGTCCCACGAGAGACACCCGACCGGCGGCCGGTGCGACTACAGGAGAACCGTAATCACCGGCGTAATCGACGCCGCGGTGGTAGTAGTCTTTAGCAAATACTCCATTATAGTACCGGCGCACGCCGTAAATAGTGGTAATTTCGCCGGAGTTGGGGCGCAACAATTTGCCATCCCAGAATTTTTGGGGTGTCACCAGTGCTTTAAATGCGTCTACGCGATCGAATTCGGCATCAGTCCCTTCTTGGTCTTTTCCTGGTGGGAGCGTGATAGATTGAGTGGGAAAATCTCGATCGCGCACCTGCACACTCAACTTCTGCACTTGTCCGTCCCCTGAGACTTGAAGAAGGCGCGCACCGGGTTTCTCCAGTGGCGTCGTCGGTAGCAGAGCCCGAAAGCGGCCGTTGCCGATCGCAAATGCGGGGTAATTTTTCTGTTGTAAAGACACTTTGGGAGTTTCCCCGCTGTTAGCGTTAACCTGAATGATTACTGACAGGGTATCTCCCAGTTCGGGATTTGGTGGCGTCACCACTAGCTGTAAAGCTTGCGCCGGCAGGGCAAAACTCAGAAGGCCGGCCACAATTGGCGCGATCGAACTGGCGGTTAACTTGTTTGCTTTCAACCGCCACCACCGGGAAATAGCACCCGCAACTATTTCGTAACTTAGCCCGGAGTTGCCTCGATTCACATTCACGATCATAGTTAGTTGTCCTTAACCTTTGTCTAGCTGAGATATTTTTAACTATATAGAAACGGAGTCATTTTTTCTGACTAAAAGCCAAGTTGGGTCTCTAGAGTCCGAAGACAAAAATAACCAGTCAGTTAGAGATTCACTTCACCGCACACGACATCATTAAAACCCAACCTACATCCAGAATTAAGCTGTCATTTTGAGGGAGCAAGAGCAGCAATATAATTAAGTGCCCCAAACTTAAATCTTGATTTTTGGCAAAGCCGGGAATTCTTAGAAATAAACACAAAACTCTAAAACTAATTCTCCAGTATAGCGGGTAAATCGGCTGGTTGGGCTTGACTAAAAACGATTTTAACTAATCTTTTTTTGCCGCTCTGTGAACGTATACCGCGATCGAACCGCCTCTTGACACTCATGCGATCTAGGTGAAACACTACCACGAATCAAGCAGCAATGCCCCGATCGACTTGCAAGAGGTTAATCTTTTTGTGAGCATTTTAACTGCGTTCTCTCAGAAAATAGTTGGTTCTATAGTTGCAGTTGCCCTTGCTCCCCAACAGCAGCCAACTAATCAAACACAGTCAACTCATTAGATACTATAATATAACTTTATAATTTTTTCATAAAGTTGTGCAAGAAGACTTCCGACTGATCGTTGACTTAGTTCTAGTTCTCGCTGCTGCCGCAGCAGGAGGACTATTTGCATCGCTGTTGCGACAGCCGGTAATTCTCGGCTATCTCCTGGGAGGGATCGTAGTTGGGCCCGCCGGTTTGGGGCTGATTAAAGAATTAATTCAGGTAGACACCCTGGCAGAATTCGGGGTTGCTTTTCTGTTGTTTGCCTTGGGAGTAGAGTTTTCCTTCGCCGAACTCAATCGCGTTAAAGCAATTAGTCTGGGCGGTGGGGGCTTGCAAATTGTGCTGACGATCGCCATTACTACCGCAATTTCCTTGGGTGTAGGCTGGGTAGACTCGCCCGCCCAAGGCGTGTTTTTAGGAGCGATCCTGTCGCTTTCTTCGACAGCAGTGGTACTCAAATGCTTGATGGAACGCAACGAAGGGGGTACTTCCCACGGTCAAGTCATGCTGGGAATCTTGGTCGTTCAAGATTTAGCCTTGGGGCTAATGCTAGCAGTTTTGCCGGCGCTCAACCAGCCAGCAAATGCGATCGGCATGACGGTAGCCTGGGCACTGCTGCGAATTAGTTTATTTGCTGCCGGTGCTGTAGTCGCGGGGATTTGGCTCGTCCCGCAATTGCTGCGCTACCTCGCGAAAACAGAAAGTCGGGAACTGTTTTTGCTGGGAGTTGTGGTTTTGGCTTTAAGCATTGCGCTGCTGACCGAATATTTGGGTTTCTCGATCGAGATGGGCGCATTTGTGGCGGGTTTAATGATTTCCGAGGTGGAATATGCCGACCAAACTCTAACTTATGTCGAGCCTTTGCGAGATATTTTTGCATCCTTATTTTTTGTCACCATCGGAATGTTAATCGACCCGGTGTTTCTCTGGAACCATCTAGAATTAATTCTGGGACTGGTATTTCTAGTATTTGTCGGCAAATTCTTGATTATAACGCCGATCGTCCGACTATTTGGCTATCCGCTAAAAACAGCATTAATCACAGGTTTGGGCTTGGCTCAAATCGGAGAATTCTCCTTTGTGCTCGCCAGTTCCGGTCAAGCTATGGGACTGGTTTCGCGAGACGTTTACCTATTAATCTTAGGCACGACAGCAGTCACCCTGGTGCTAACTCCCTTTGTATTGAGAAGCGTCCCGCAGTTATTCAAGTGGGCAGAAAATTTCGGGCCGATTCAGCGCTATTTTGACGAAACATCTCAACCTGTGGAAATAGCTGAAACTTTGCCAGAACAAAATCATGTTGTGGTTTGTGGCTATGGGCGAGTCGGCAGAAATTTAGTCAAAATGCTGCAAAGCCGCAACTGTTCAATTGTGGTGATTGACGAGTCAGAAAGCAGAATTCAAGAATGTAGAGTGCTAGGAATTCCCTACATTTACGGGAATGCTGCCAGCTTGCACGTCTTGGAAGCCGCCGGGGTAGAACGCGCCGCATCAATGGCTATTACTCTTCCCGATCCCATGAGCACTCGCTTGTGTCTGAAGCGGGCTTTAGAATTAGTCCCGGATTTGGATATTGTGGTGCGCGCCAACAAAGATAAAGATATCGAACTGCTTTACCAACTCGGGGCATGGGAAGTTGTGCAGCCGGAGTTTGAGGCGAGTTTAGAACTGTCTGCCCACTTGCTGGCGGGCATGGGTGTCTCGGCAATGGCGATTGGGCGCGAAGTGCAGCAAATTCGCAGCAGCCGCTATCTGGAATTGCGGCCGGCGCGGGAACCTCTTGCTATTTCGCGAGATTTGAAAGTAGCGGTTCGAGATCTTAACAGCGATTGGTACAGCTTGCCTTCGGGTTCTCCCATCGCTGGGATGACTCTGGAAGAAACTAACTTGCGCCAGTTGACAGGGGTCAGCGTGATCGCGATCGTCCGCGAAGATGGCGAGGAAATTGATTATCCTAATGGGAAGGCTGCTTTGCTGTCGGGCGATCGACTTTTGGTAGTCGGAGAACCGGAAGAACTGATCAGTTTTGAGTTGCTGGCGAAGGGCGAAGTTGCAGTCCCCCAGGGCGACAATTCTTGTCAGTGGCTGAGGCTGCCGGCACACAGCCCTTGGGTGGATCAAAAACTGTCAGAGGTAGATTTGCTGACCCAGTATGGGGTGCAGGTGCGGGCGATCCGCCGGGAAGGGAAATTTACTCGCTGGCCAGACGGTACTACTGATTTGCTTTCTGGCGATCGTTTGCTGCTGTGCGGCGGCTTCTACGAGCTCGGCTTGATGCAGCGCACGGCCTCGCCACCTGTTCCGCAACCTGCCTTAAAGCTGCCTTTTGTCACCGCCCAAGTCAGCGAAAAGCTGTTTAGTGATTAGTCATGGGGCATCGGGCATCGGGCATCGGGCATCGGGCATCGGGCCAAACAGGTCATGGGGCATCGGTCATTAGTGCTGTCCGCGCGATCGAACGTTATTAGTCAGAGGGAAGACGGAAGACGGAAGACGGAAGCCCTGTAGGGGATGTAACGGATGTAATATCAAATCCGGTAGCATCGGAATAATATATTTCAATTATGTAGTGCGAGCGTCCATAGCGAACGATTGGTTCGTTCG
>JAYUGZ010000208.1:0-13310 GCA_043767465.1 Cyanobacteriota bacterium | reverse complement strand
ACGTTTGAATTGTACAATTGAGTTAGACCAGCTATAACACAATAAAGTTTACTTAATGTTTTTTGTCATTGCTGTCCCCCCGTTAGCGAAGCGACAGGTTCGGGATTTTAAAGTGCGTTTAATTATTGATATAAATAAACGTCCATAAGTGTCATTACGAGGAACGAAGCAATCTCAGTCTTGGCGATTGCTTCGTTCCTCGCAATGACGGATACATAGCGCATCTAAATAGATTTTACAACCAATTAACGTTTGAATTGTACAATTGAGTTAGACCAGCTATAACAAACTTATAAAAAAGTTATTTTACCTGATACTATTTTTGCTCAACAAAAGTCCTCGCCCAATTCTCAGCCGCGATACTGCACCCGATAAATCCGGTTATTCGCTTCCTCAGTAAACAGCAAACTCCCGTCAGGTAAAACCAGCAAACCAACAGGCCGCCCCCAAGTTTTCGGGCCCGACGGATCGGTCAGAAAACCAGTTAGAAAATCCTCATAATAACCTTCAGGGCGCCCGCTGGCGGCATTAAAGGGTACAAACACGATTTTATAACCAGTTCCTGCGTTCCGATTCCAACTGCCGCGAAACGCCACAAACGCCCCATTAAAAAATCTTTTGGGAAACGTTTTCCCGTCGTAAAACTGAAGTCCCAAAGCCGCCGAATGCGCCTGAAACAGCACATCTGGCATCAATGTTTTCGCTGCTAAATCAGGTCGATCGCTATTCCCATTTTTGACGTGGCGCGGGTCGAGCAAGTTCGGCTTAAAATAAGCGTAGGGCCAGCCGTAAAACTCGCCTTGACGAATTCTGGTCAAGTAATCCGGCACCAAATCATCTCCCAAACCGTCGCGTTCGTTGACTGTGGTGTAGAGTTGATTAGTTTTGGGGTGAAAATCTAATCCCACCGGATTTCGCAAACCAGAAGCAAAAGTTTGCTGGTTTGTGCCGTCCAAATTCATCACTTGCACAGATGCCCTCGGCAGCGGTTCGGCATCGGCGTTAGACTGGGAACCAACTGATACGAAAAGCTGGCGGTTGTTGGGAGAAACTACCACATTTCGCGTCCAGTGTTGGTTGTAGCCGCCGCCCGGTAAATCGGCAATTTTTTCACCAGTACCTGTTAATTGTTCCTGCCCTTTTGTGTAGGGAAATCGGCGCACTTCGGCGGTGTTTCCGAGGAAGAAATAGCGATCGGCAAAAGCCATGCCAAAGGGAATATTTAACCCGTTTTGGGCGCTAGCAAAAGTCATATTCACTTCAGCAACGCCGTCACCGTTGGCATCCCTGAGCAGCCTAATCCGATTTTGGCGCGTTTCTGTTACCAAAACATCGCCAGTCGGCGTCAAAGCCAGCCATCGGGGAGCGTCTAAATTGTCAGCAAAAACGTTGACGACAAAGCCAGGAGGCACTCGCAGCACTGGGGATGGGGGAATCGGTACTACTTGAGGAGGTTTGGAGGCGCTTTGACTGGCGAAAGGCTGCGGCAAAGCAGTTGCAACAATGCGGATTGGCTGCGGCGATAGCGGTTTGGTCGGTACAATTTGATTTGTGGTGCGAACATTTGTCAGCGGCGCAACGGAGGGAATTTGCGACAGCGGACTTGGTGCGGGTACAGGAGTCGCTGTAGCATCTGTAGCTCGATCGCACGCAACCAGCGGCAGCAGTAGAATTAGCAACAAGAAACGCAGGTAATACATAGCAGCTATTTCTCAACAATTGCTGGACTATTCTGTTATTCTAACTCCTCTTAAACAGCGAAGCCACCGCGCGCGGTGGCTTCGTTCCGTTTACAGCGGTAACTCTACCACAGTCCTCTCACAGGAGCCGGACGGGGAGCGGGAGCCGGACGCGGAGCCGGAATTGGAGCGGGAGCCGGACGGGGAATCGGACGAGGAGCGGGAGCCGGACGCATTTCGGGTTCTGGGGCCGGGCGCGGTGCCGGGGTGGCGGGACGAACAACCGTTGTGGCTACCACCTTATAATTGGCGATCACGACGATACTTTCCACCTGAGAGCCGGCTACACTGGCTCTGACTTTCATTCCCGGTACTAGGCCGAGAATTTTCAGGACGCATTTTTGAATCCTGAGAGTCCTGTACGGCGCGTTTTCTTCGCGAATTGTTACTACGTCGCCAACAATACTTTTGACAAAACCGACAACGGTTTGGGTGCTTGCTGTTGTGGTGGTCTGCGTTTGGGCTATTTCAATTGCAGGGTTAGCCATCGCAGGATGCACTGAGACCGCCGAAATTAGCACCGACAGGGTTGCACCTGTCAATAATTTGATGTTCTGAAGACGCATTGAAACCTCACATTAACTGCTATTCAGGGTCGGGTTTGCTTCCGCTGCGCGAAAATCCCAACCTCTTGACCTCATCCAGTTTAATCCCCGGAGTAGGAAATTTAGGACAATCTCAAAAAAGATTATCGAACAAGTATTGAAAGACTAGATTTTACATCATAAGTTCCCAATTTACAACAAGTTCAGCGCTTCGCATCTCTGGAGTGCAGGCGTGATATATTGAGTTCGTTCGATCGACTGTTGCCGTTTTTTTGCGCCCACCTAACTGTTGCTGCACGACCGGGAAACTCTGCCAAAAGACAGATTGTGCTTTCCCGATTCAGCCGCCTCATAGTTTCAATTGGCGATCGCCAGCCTGCCACAGCTAAAAAAATCAAATGAGTCGGAGGTAAAATTCAATCATTGGCTAACACGATTTACCCATGAACCGGATTTGTTCGCGCAAATCTCTGGCAGAGTGCCACCGTTGGCCGTATAAAATCCCAGTTTCTTTGGTATTAGTGCGTAAGTTTTGTGTTGAGTTATATGATCTCCGTAAAATTACTGATAATAAAAAATATTAGTTTGTAGTGAGGACTTCAGTCCGCATCAAATTTCAAGGACTCGGATTCCGAACTAGCAAACCTATTTTATAGCTGTTAGACAAGTTATAATTTGTGGAATTGAAACTCAAAAGTGGGCAGCGCATTTACATTCAAAAAGCCATCTCAAAAATTGTCAATTCTGGTGCAGTTTGCGGATAATTAGATAGGAACTTTGTAGGAAATGCTGGTGAGGAATTTAGCGAACAAAAAAATGGTAAACAGCAAATTTTTATTTAACAAGTTAATTGTGCTGAGTTTGAGTGCAGCGGCGCTGTCTGTGGCGCTACAGCAGCGGGCGACGGCCCAATCTGTTGCTAGTTTAAGTAATAGTGCGATCGCCCAGCGCTCAAAATCCGAGGTAAAATTGCCGAATCTCGGAGCCCCAGAACTGCCGCCCCTGGGCGAACCGTCTCGGTATCTTCCCCAGGAACCAAAAGCTGCGGAAAATCCGATGGAGGAAGTACGTTTAGTGCTGAGGTTGCGAGAACGCCGCGTCTATGTTTACCGCAAAAATAAGGTGCAAGCCAGTTTCCCGGTGGCTGTGGGGAAAGACGGCTGGGAAACTCCGACGGGCAACTTTAAAGTCATGCAAATGATTAAAGATCCTGTTTGGGAGCATCCTTGGACAGGAGAACTTGTGCCCGCTGGCCCGGACAATCCTCTGGGCACTAGGTGGATCGGGTTTTGGACGGATGGCAAAAATGTCATCGGTTTTCACGGGACTCCTACTCCAGAGTCGATCGGGCGAGCGGCTTCTCACGGTTGTGTCAGAATGTTCGATAAAGATGCTCAGGCTTTATTTGAGAAAGTCGCAGTTGGCACTCCGGTGATAGTTGAGAAGTAATTATTCGGAGGTTTAGATCCCCGGCGATTGAAATCGCGGCTACAAAAACAAAGTCCGCCTCCCCGGACTGAATAATTTCTTAGTCCGCAGAGGCGGACATCGTTTGTGTAGTAGCGGTTTTAACCGCCGAGTTTCAACGACCGAGTAATTTTGATATCAAATAGATTGCTGGTATTTTTCGAGCAGTTCCGGGATATAATCGTAGCCATCAACACCGATCGCCGGAATGATATTGGGACGACTTTTAACCAAAGATTGTTTAAAAGCTTCCGCCCCCATTTGTCCGCGCAAAATTGTCAGCAAACCAGCCGATTGTCGCCATTCCATCGCCCCAATTTGCTCCAAAGTATACATCCCCAAACTGCCCGCAAATATTGCTTGTTCTAGTTGATTCATGCTGTAATAAGCTTGAGCCAAATAAGCCAAATTCAGACCTTGCAAATACAAGTCGCCCGAAAATTGAGCAGCTTGCCAGCCTTTAACCAAATACTCGATCGCACCGGCGGGATTTTCCAGAGCAATTTTAGCGATCCCGAGGCTGCTAGAGCAAAAAGCTTGACTTTGCCTGTCTCCCAATTTCTCCGATAATAACAAACCTTGCTCCAAATAGCCGATCGCACTTTCATAAACCTCCGGTTCCGCCTCCTCCAACTGCCGCGCGTGGAACACCTCACTGTAGCCCAAATTAGCCAGCGCATTCGCTTCACCTTGCCGCTCTCCCGCTTGCCGTGCCATAATCAAAGCCCGCTGACTGTAATTAATCGCTTCTGGATAATTTTTTTGAGCAACATAATTGCGGCTGATGTGATTGAGATTGGCAACTTCGCAAGCTTTATCTCCTTCCATGCGGGCAATTTCCAGCGATTCCTTGTGCAATAAGATCGATCGCTCGTAGGCCCCAGCCGCCTGCATCGAATAACCCAAAAGCGTCAGAATCCGAGCCTTCGCTTGAGTACCTTCAACTCGGCGCAGCGGTTCATCTAAATAATCCAAAGTATGCCGCAGAGCTTTACCGTCAAACGAAGCAAAAATCCCGCCGTAAAGCGGAAAGTATTCTCGCCCAGAAAAAGCGCGCAAAATTTGCAAAGTTACTTGAAAACAAGCATTTGCCAACTGCTCCCCACTCTTAGTAGAATTGTTAAATCCACTAGCTAGCTGACTCCAAATTACCGCAAAAGTAATGTAAGTAGAAATCGAGGCTTTTGTTGACACTTTGGAATCGTAAACTTGCTTGTCGAACCATGTCGCCAAAGCCCGCTGCAAGCACTGTAAAATAATCGCCAATTCCAGCAATGTACCTAATTCTACATTAGATTGCTTTGCTGCCAGTTCAACGATAGAATCACCCCTCGCAATAGTCTGCAAAAGAGCGTGGGGAAACGGACTGTTAACCTTTTTTGCCCAAAAAGCCCAAGGCCCATTTTGTTCGGGACTGCCAGCGAATCCTAGCTGCTGCGGCTGATAAATCCAGCCCACGAGTTCCGGTTCCAGCCGCTGCCAAGATTCTAAACCTTTGGCTATACCGGCGGTGATTTGCTGCAAATCTCGTTCAGTTTCGGGATTGGTAGTTTGCAGCATTTGTTGGTGCACGGATTTTGACAACTGCTGCAATTGCTCTAAAGTCAGCGGATGTTCTTTATTGGGATCGATTATTTGGAAGATTGCCAGGAGGCGGCCGTTGGATTCGGCGGTAAGGATTTGTTGGATAGAGGATGCGATTTCGCGATCGACGCGGTTATCCTTCTGCCAGCGTTCCCATTCTCCTTGGATAGTTTTTAGCGCTCTGAGGCTACGATTTGCCTTGGCTTGTTTGATTTCGTCCTTTTCATTTCTGAGCAGGTTGTCAGTGGCATCTAAGCGTTCGCCAAAACAGCGTTCAAAGATTTCGCCGGTGCCGGTGCCAATGTCTTGCACCAACATTTGATATACTTGTTCTTTCGAGCGAATTTGACCTTTGAGGGTGATTTCGACAATTTTATCGATCAGTGCTAGGTAGCGATCGCGCAATGAAGTAGATTCTGGCATAAGTTATTTTTAGTTAATAAATTTTTATTGACACCGCGAGCCGTATTGCGGGCTGCTACTTAATTTTACAGTTCATCCGGATTAATGCCCATGTCTCGGAGGATCTCGGCTAATCGATTTGCTCGATCCCTTTCTGATTCAGCTTGCTGTTTTTCAAATTCAGCTCGATCCCTTTCTGATTCAGCTTGCTGTTTTTCTGATTCAGCTCGTTGTCTTTCAATTTCAGCTTGCTGCCTTTCAAACTCGGCTCGTTGGCGCTCCAATTCGGCTCGTTGGCTTTCCAATTGAGCTCGCTGTTTTTGAAATTCTTCAGGAGTCGGAATCAAATTCCCATTAATATCATACCAGCGCAGCCACAACCTTTCATTTTGGAGGAAAGCACCTTGCCACAAACCCAAACTCAACTGGATTTCCGGTATCCAGAATCGAGAACCTGTTAACACTTGCTCGCGGTAACGGTTGCCAATTAAGCGAAATACTCTCAATTGATTGTTGTATTTGCTAAACACAAAGTAATAGGGAATCTTCAAAATTCTCTCGTAAACCTGCCACTTAGTCGGAGGTTTGTTTGGTGCCGATTCTGTCAGCCCCAAATCTTCATCTTCCGTACTTGGCGACAGAAATTCGATCGCAATTAAAGGACTTACCACCTCATCCCAAATCACGTAACTTTGGCGCAAGTCTCTGTCTTGGTAAAATCTCGAAACGCCCACAACTAAGTACCAATCGGGTCTTTTGTACCAATTGAGGTGGTTGGAGTCATAGTATAGATACAAATCGCTGGCCGAAAATACGCGATCGGCTGGATAATTAGAAGGGATGCAGCTAGCGCACAAAAGTTGTGCTTGCCATTGATGATATTCGTCAGGCAAACCGGGTTCCTCCGGGTCTTCACTGGGTAGATCGTACATCGTCGGCAACGCTTTTGCTTGGGAAGATTGCGAATCTGGTATGTACATTGTTATATGATTAGCATAAAACTACAGTTCATCTGGATTGATGCCCATGTCTCGGAGGATCTCGGCTAAACGATTTGCTCGCTGTCTTTCAGATTCAGCTTGCTGTTTTTCAAATTCAGCACGTTGACTTTCTGATTCAGCCCGCTGACTTTCTGATTCAGCCCGTTGACTTTCAAATTCAGCCCGTTGACTTTCTAATTCAGCCCGTTGTCTTTCAAATTCTTCGGGAGTCAAAACCCAATCGCCACTAGCATCGTACCAGCGCAGCCACAACCTCGAAAAACCTTCATAACAACCTTCCCACAAACCAATACCTAACTCTAATTCCGGTATCCAGAAGCGCGAATCGGTTAAATCTTGTTCGCAGTAACGATTATCAATCAATTGAAATACTCTCAGTTGATTAGTATAGCGACTAAAAACAAAGTAGTAAGGAATCTGCAAAATCTCTTCATAAACTCGCCACTTAGTAGGCGGTTTATTTCGCACTTCTGGTGTGATTCCCAAATCCTCATCTTCAGTTCCAGGTGACAGCAGTTCGACTACTACTAGAGGACTAATATTTTCTTGCCACATCACATAGCTAAGGCGCAAATCCTCACCGCGATAAAATCTTGGAGCCCCTAAGACAACGAACCAATCGGGTCTTTTATACCAATTGAGATGATTAGAATCGTAGTATAGATTCAGGTCTGTAGCTATAAAGATTTGGTCTAGCGGATGGTTGCGAGGGCGGCAGGTTAGGCGCAGCAGTTCGGGTTGATAGTCGTGATATTCGTCAGGCAAACCGGGCTCCTCCGGGTCTTCACTGGGTAAATCATACATCGTAGGGAGCAGTTTTGTCTGGGAATGCTGCGAGTCATGTTTGTATGCAGTCATAGGATTACCCTGGCGAGACGGCTGAAGGAGATTGAGGCGGTACGGTAATTAGGACATTATAGCGCGCTGCGATTGCTTTGGGCAGAAAGTCAGTATCCTTTGCACCGGGAATCTTGGCTAAATAACAATCACGAACTGCTAACATAAAACCTTTAATTGCCTCTGGCGAATTTTGAAAGTCTGCATCTATTAGAAAATCGCGCCACTTGCTTTCATCTTCACCATAAATATCGACTAAATGCAATCCTGCTAAATACTCGGCTGGCGAAGCAGATTTCGAGATAAACTGAGGGCTACTTATCTGTATCAGCTTTCCTATGCTCATTCCAAATGCAGAGAATGCAGTTGTTGATATTCGCAAACTTCGTGGTTACTGCCTTAATCTAGAACATGACGATGGCAAGCACAAAGCGAGGCTTTTTTCGTCAATTCTTGGGATGACGGCTGACGATGCTGAGGAATTGCGCCAAATCTTGCTTGAAGTCGTTAAAACTCACGAAGCTCAGTTAGGGAGGCAAGATGAATTTGGGCAACGCTACACTCTCGACTTTAGCATAGAATGGCAAAATAGAAATGCAACTCTTCGGAGTGGCTGGATCATTGAGCGCGGGTCGGAAATTCCCAAATTAACTACCTGTTATCCTTTGTAATTAGTGAAGGTGATAAACATGATAAATAGTACAAGCAAGTTGCTAGATGTTGTAGCCCTGACTGTTGACCTTCCCCAGTACAATTTGTGGCGCGGGCAGGTTGGGACGATAGTTGAGATGCTAGCAGATGGTGCTGCATTTGAAGTTGAATTTAGCGATCGCAATGGACGAACTTACGAGTCTGTCGGGTTACGTCCAGAGCAATTCATGGTACTACATTTTGAGCCAGCATCTCCGATATCCAGCATGAAGATGGTGACAGCATAATGCGGCATAACAACCGTTTTGCAGCGGAATGAAAGCAATCACAAGGCTTTGGGATTGCTTCTTTCCTCGCAATGACAGTAAATATATATGTTCACCTACTTACTTGAACGGATAGTTGGTGTGATGGGAAAATTACAACAGTCAATCTATTTTCAATGCTGCTAAGAGCGATCATCGAATCTTCCCAAACAAACCAAAAATGATTTACGTGTAACTCTTGCTGGGAATTTGGATATATGAATCAGGCATTTCATGCTGCTGGTGAATAGCAAAGAAACGGCGCTCAATTTCTTTAAGCACTGCTGCATCATAATAAATCATACCGCAATCTAGACAAATCTCAACTGGCGTGTTAGGAACTAGCAAGTATTTACCTTTGTGACTGTAAAGGTAATTGATTTTACGTTCCTCATAGCGGTTGCTACCGCAGGTATTGCATCGGATTTCTCGCATGAGTTTATCCTCTGGTTCTAGGGTTAATAAAATTTGGGGGACTGGGAATATAGACAGTTATAATTGCTATTCTTTCACCGCGCCAGCCGCAGACTATATGAATGGCTATCTCACCTGCATAACCTAATACTAAACAACTTTCACATCGACCAGTGTTAGGATATTGCTCAAGAATCTCTCCGTTGAGCAAAGCTTCCTCAACCTGAGTAAAAGTTAAGTCATCAGCCTGACGCTCGATATCTCCATGAGCTGTATAAACATATAAATTTTGGCTAACTCTTGCTTGAATTTCCTCGGCTTCCATTTATAGTTAAGTCTAAGGCATAATTAGATAATCACTATTATATCATATTTGATGATTTCCGAACCACTTACTCTCTCAAAAAGCACTCCCGTATTAGCAGCCCAAGGATTAACTCGCCGCTTCGGCGGTTTAGTGGCTGTAAACGATGTGTCTTTTACAGTTCAAAAACACGAGATTTTTGGATTGATTGGCCCTAACGGCGCTGGCAAGACTACTCTGTTTAATGTAATGACTGGACTGATACCTGCTTCTAGTGGCAATCTGATTTATCAAGACGAAAATATTTCTAAATTGCGGCCTTATCAAATTGCGAATAAAGGTATTGCGCGCACTTTTCAAAATATTAGGTTGTTTGGGGAACTTTCTGTTTTGGAGAATGTGGCGATCGCCCGACACATCCACAGCCGATCACAAAATCCGGTATTATCGCTACTGTCGGGGATTTTCGGCTTGCCAGCGTCTAACGCTATGGAGCGCAAAACCCAGCGGAAAGCCCTGGAATTGTTGGATTTGGTCGGTTTGGGCGATCGCGCGCAGGAACAAGCCAAAAACCTGCCCTACGGCGATCAGAGGCGCTTAGAAATCGCCCGCGCCTTAGCCCTGGAACCGACAATCTTGCTGTTAGATGAACCAGCGGCGGGGATGAATCCCGCTGAAAAGCATAAGTTAAGTGATTTCATCCGGGAAGTGCGCGCACAATTCAATTTGACTGTAATATTGATCGAGCATCACGTACCGCTAGTGATGGGATTGTGCGATCGCATTGCGGTGTTGCATTTTGGTCAGTTAATTGCTTTGGGAGAACCTGCGATTGTGAGGAATAATCCGGCTGTGATTGAGGCTTATTTGGGAGATGAAAGATAACTCAGAAAACCCGGCGATTGGAAATCGGCGATTGGAACCCGGCGATTGGAAACCGGCGATTGGAACCCGGCGATTGGAAATCGCGGCTACACAAACAATATCCGCCTCCGCGGACTAAGAGTAATAATTAGTATTAAATGTATCTCCCAGTCCTCTTAAGAGGACTTTAGCTATGAGACAGGGGTTTCAACCCCTGTCGGACTCTCGGACTCACGACCAACAAAATGCTAGAAAATAGACGTTTTTTCATCAACAATCCAAGTCACATAAAATGCAACATAGCCCACCCAAAACCACCCAAAATATCCTCTTAGAACTCAAGAATCTCTGTGTAAATTACGGCGGAATTCAAGCCTTGCAAAAAATTAATCTGACAATTAATTCAGGGGAAGTTGTCAGTCTCATCGGTGCTAACGGTGCGGGGAAAAGTACGACGCTCAGAGCAATTTCTAAAATAGTTAATTTGCGTGAAGGACAAATCATCTACAGCGGGCGCGATATTACTCGTCGCCAAGCCCACGAAGTTGTCAAACTCGGAATCGCCCACAGTCCAGAAGGGCGAAGGGTTTTGGCGCAGCAGACAGTGTTGACTAACTTGGAATTAGGTGCTTATGTGCGATCTGACTTCGCAGCCATCAAAGCCGATTTAAGCCGCCAATTCGAGATATTTCCGCGCTTAGCAGAAAGGCGCACTCAACTAGCCGGAACCCTCAGCGGTGGGGAACAGCAAATGTTGGCGATCGCCCGCGCGCTCATGAGCCGCCCGAAACTGCTATTATTAGACGAGCCTAGTTTAGGGTTAGCACCTGCGATCGTCAAAGAAATTTTTGCGATCGTTCAAAACTTGCGCTCTACGGGCGTTACAATTCTGTTAGTCGAACAAAACGCTAATTTGGCGCTCCAAATTGCCGATCGGGCTTACGTACTAGAAGCTGGTAACATTACCCTCACAGGTATAGGATCAGATTTGCTAAACGACGAGCGAGTCAGGAGCGCATATTTAGGTTGACTTGGTTAATTTTTGGAATTCTCACCGCTTTTTTTGAAGCAGTAAAAGACGTTTTTAGCAAGCAAAACCTGAAAAAAAACGACGAATATGTCGTAGCTTGGTCATTAGCATTTTTTTCAGCAGTCTTTTTAGCTCCCTTTCTATTCTTCATAGAAATACCTCCATTAAACCCGCAACTCAACCCGCAATTTTGGATAGCTTTGTTAATCGGAGCAAGCCTCAACTCAGTTACAGCTATCCTCTACATTAAAGCAATCAAACTGTCGGATTTATCCCTCACCGTGCCGCTGGTAGCTTTGACACCGTTATTCATGCTACTAACTTCACCGTTAATTGTCGGCGAATATCCCAATTTTTTTGATTGTATTGGAATTTTTCTCATAGTGATGGGTTCCTATCTATTAAACATCAAAGAAAAATCCCAAGGATACCTCGCCCCTTTCAAAGCACTCCTGCAACAACCAGGGCCAAAATTAATGTTAATCGTCGCATTTCTGTGGAGTATCACCTCAAATTTTGACAAAATAGGCGTGCAACACTCTTCCCCTATTTTTTGGTTATTTTCTTTATTTACTACCATGAGTGTGTTATTGTTGCCAGTTTTACTGCACAAAACCCCTAACCCCAGCCGCAAAATTAGGCAGCAGTTACCGATGTTAATCGCCATGGGTTTTGTCAATGGTTTAGGAGTGATTTTTCAGATGCAAGCTTTGACAATGACTTTAGTAGTGCAAGTAATAGCGGTTAAGCGTACCAGCGTATTAATGGGTGTACTGTTCGGTCATTTCATTTTCAAGGAAAAAGATATTCAGCAAAGATTGTTGGGAGCTGCTATCATGATTGTGGGAGTTTTCTTTATCACCTTATGACTTTTTGTATGTCAGCGGATTTTAGTAAACAAAATTTACCCACTACAAGAAACCGGGTTTTTACGTAATCTTTCGGTAGCAAAATATTTCGTGAAAAACCCGGTTTCTGACCCCATGTTTACCCACTACGCCGAAGAAACCTGGTTTTTACGTAATCTGTCGGTAGCAGCGAAATATCTTCGTTAAAAACCATGTTTCTTACCGCCCATGTGTCATAATTAAATCATTTAGACTGATTATAGAGGAAAAATTAATGCACAAAATAGCTGCTACACCCGGAGGTTGGAATCCTCAATCAGAAGGAGTAATTTTTATTCAGCAAACCCCAGCACCAATAGTCTTTATTAGTGCTGCTGACACCGATATTCAAACACTCGCGGCTGCATCATCAAAAATGCCCGCAATATTTCCGAAAGTGCGCGCCGTAAACCTGCTTCAGTTGCAGCAACAATTAACCATAGATACCTACGCTGAGGAAATTTTAGAACGCGCGGAGGTGATAATTTTAAGGCTGTTAGGTGGGCGTTCTTATTGGTCTTACGGGTTAGAAATTCTGCGGGAAACTGTGCAGAAAACTAATGCAGCACTGATTGTAATGCCCGGTGAAGATAGTCCCGATCCTGATTTAATCAGCCACTCCAATGTATCGCTGTCAGCAGTAAATCAACTGTGGCGCTATTTCACCGAAGGCGGAGTCCAAAACTTTGTTAACGCCCTCAAATTTACCGCCGATACTTGTCTGAAAACTGCTTACAATCCGCCTCTACCGCAAACAGTTTCCCGCGTCGGAATTTATGACTGGGGCGGACGCGCGGGGGCGGGTTTTGAAACTTTACAACCAGATTCCGATGCCCCTAAATCCCCCTTAATAAGGGGGACTTTGACAACTTCTTGCTCCCCCCTTATTAAGGGGGGCTGGGGGGGATCTCTATATTCTATTGTTTTAGATCGTCGCCTTACTGATCTTTCAGGCGTTTAGCCAGCAGACAATCTTCAAAGCTAAAAGATTCTTCGTCTAAAAAGCTGGAGATTGCCATTTCAATCGCAGCTTCGAGAGAACATTCAAGTTCAGTAGACTTGGACAAGAGGGCAGCTTTTATGTAGTCAGGCAAATAATCGACCAACTGATCAATAGCTTCGGTCGAAAGGTGTTGCGTGGCGATAGTTTGAGTCATAGTTCTCTAGGGATTTTAACGTTATATAGCAATCCTAAATCAGTTTCAATAACTGGTTAACTGGTTCCCAGGCTCTGCCTGGGAACCGATGTCACTCTTGCTCTGCCTCGGCTGCGACAATGG
>JAYUGZ010000207.1:0-5269 GCA_043767465.1 Cyanobacteriota bacterium | reverse complement strand
TTACCGACATGATATTTGCTCGCATTCTTTCTGGGTGAGGGTTTCAGGTACGCTAGCACAAATATTGCCGATCGAGTTTAATTGACTTATGTGTATCTAATTTTACGGTTGGTTTCTGGCTGTCGGTCGGTGCACAGACGTGCGATAGTTCTCAACCAGCTTTTTTAACTCCAGGTTTCCGGCGATCGCGACAAAGGTGTAGTATTTCTGTTCGATCGACAATCCCCGAAAGTTCATAAGTTGTCGATCGCCCCATTGCCTGTGCTAACCTGTGACAACACCCTAGAGCCAAAGCTAGTCCTAGCATATGGTTCACATTAAACGGATCGAACTAACTAACTTTAAATCTTTTGGCGGCACAACGTCCATTCCCGTGCTGCCCGGTTTTACTGTGGTTTCCGGGCCCAACGGTTCTGGGAAATCCAACATCCTCGACGGTTTGCTGTTTTGTCTCGGGCTTTCGACTTCTAAGGGAATGCGGGCTGAACGTTTGCCGGATTTGGTGAACAGCGCCCAAAATAAGCGCGGTACGATTGAAGCTAGCGTGACTGCTACCTTTGCGCTGGAAGATGTGGGCGATGAATGGTTCGCCCAGGATGAAGATGAGGATGAAAATGCAGCGGATGATTTGTGTGTTGAAGCAGAAGACGTAGAAGCGGTAAAAATTCCAGAAACTCAAGACAACAACGGACAATCATCTGCTGTTAATCGCAAGTCGGAAGAGTTATCTGTTGAAGAAGTCGAAGAGATTGAAATTGCCGCAACTCAAGACAACAACGGACAACTACTCGCTAGCAATTCCAAGTCCAAAATCAAAGATCGAAAACCGGATGAGTGGACTGTAACACGCAAACTCCGAGTTACTCGTCAAGGAACTTACACGTCAACTTATTACATCAATGGCGCACCTTGCACGCTGACTCAACTGCACGAACAACTTAACCGTTTGCGAATTTATCCCGAAGGTTATAACGTCGTTTTGCAAGGAGATGTTACTAGCATTATTTCGATGAATGCTAAGGAACGCCGCGAAATTATTGATGAATTGGCGGGAGTGGCTCAATTCGATCGCAAAATCTCTCTCGCAAGGCAGAAGTTGGATGAAGTTAAGGAAGTGGAAGAACGCAGCGGCATTGTCGAAAAAGAGTTAATTTCTCAGCGGGATAGACTCGCGAGTGATCGCACAAAAGCGGAAAAATATCAAAAATTGCGGGCAGAATTTCAAGAAAAGTCGCAGTGGGAAATTGTGCTCAAGTTCCGCCAGTTGCAAAAGCAAGAGTGGAAACTGCGCGAACAAATCGAAACGGGCGATCGCAATTCTACATCTCTCACCGAACAACTGCAAGCAATTAGCACCCAAATTCAAGCAGCAACCGCCGAACTTGACGCGCTGAATGCCCGCGTTAAGGCTTTGGGCGAGTCGGAATTGTTGGCTTTGCAAGCGAGGATTGCGACTCAGGAAGCGGAACGGCGCCAACTGCAAAATCGCCAGCAGGATTTGGAAACAACCGCTGGACAAATGGCGGCTAACATAGCACAAACTGAGCAAGAAGTTCGGCAGTTCCGGCAAAGTTTGGAGCAAATTGAGATTGAAATATCCTATGTGATGTCTCAAATAGGCACTTTTCAGGAACAGCGAGATGAAGCGCAGCAAAGTTTAGATGATAATCGGGAAGTTGCAAATGCGATCGCCTCGACAGCCGAAGTTTGGGTACAGCAGCAAACGGAACTGCACCGCCAAATCGAAACAATTCAGCAAACTTTGGAACCGCAGCGCACGGAACAAGCTACGATTGGTGAAAGAGCCGATCGCCTACAAGGTCAAATTCAAGAACAAAACCAATCGCTGGAAGTATTGGAACAGGAAATTGCAGGGAAAAAAGTTCAGCAATCAAGCCTTGGGGAAACCCAAAAAGTGGCTGCTTTGCAAGTAGAATCGCTGAATCAGATTGTAGTCGCAGCCGAACAAGAATTGCAATTGCAACAGGAAACTCAAACTCGTTTGTTGGAAGAACAGCGCGAAAGACAGCGCAAGTTAGATAAGCTAGAAGTGCAGTTTCAAGCCCAGCAAGAAGCCAGCGGCACGTTGACAGCAAAAATTGTCGCGCAAAGTGGAATTGGCGGAGTTTGTGGCTTGGTGGCTCAACTGGGCAGGGTGGAGCCGCGCTTTCAGTTGGCGCTGGAAATTGCGGCGGGCGGCCGCATGGGTAATATGGTGGTGGAAAATGACAGTGTGGGGGCTGCTGCGATCGAATTGTTGAAGCAAAAACGGGCGGGAAGAATGACGTTTTTGCCTTTGAATAAGATTAGAGGCGGCAGGTTTTCGGTGAATGAAAATTTGCGGCGGGCGGCTGGATTTGTGGATGAGGCGGTGAATTTGATTGACTGCGATTCGCGCTATCAGGAGATTTTTGCTTACGTTTTTGGCAGTACGGTTGTGTTTAGCAATCTTACCGACGCCCGCCGCTATTTGGGACAGTACCGGATTGTTACTTTGGATGGGGAAATTTTGGAAACTAGCGGGGCGATGACTGGGGGAAGTTCTGCTAATAGGTCAACTTTGCATTTTGGCACGGTTGATGCTAGCGAGGCGGCGGATGAAGCGCGGACAATTGCTTCTCTGCAAGAACGTCTTGAGGAAATTGAGCGGATTTTGGAACGGTGCAAAATTGCGATCGCGCGCGCGTCTGTTTCGGTCAAAACTCGCAGTCAAGAATTGATGGAAGCAAAGCAGAGTTTGCGCGAACATCAGTTGCGCTTGGAACAGTTGGAGTCGGAAATTAAGAATTTGCAAGCGCAGCAGTCACAAGTGCGATCGCAAATTGCGAAAAATACTCAGGAATTGACTGATTCGCGAACCAGATTGCAGTTGCTGGAACGGGAATTGCCCGCACAGGAATCTCAATTGCAGCAGTATCGCCAAACTTTGGCGCAGTTGGAAGAGTCGAACAGTCACAGCGAATGGCAGCAAATGCAGTCGGGTTTGCGGACTCTGGAAGCACAACTGCAAGAGCGCGAATTGGCTCTGAGAAACGTCCAGCAGCGTCTTGTAGACTTGCAAAATCAATTCGGGCGTTTGGAGGAGAAAATTAAAGAAGGGAGCCAGAAATTGCAGGAATGGCAAGTGCAGGAAAATGCGGGTGCAGGTGCGATCGCGAACATTGTTTCGCAGCAGTTGGAACTAGACGCACAGATTGCAGCAGCTAAGGCGGCTTTGACGGAAATAGAGGAAAGTTTGGGGGTGGAGAAGGGATCGCGCGATCGGGCGGAATCGCAACTGCGAGAGCAGCATTTGGCCAAACAACAGTTACAATGGCAGTTGCAAAAACTGCACGAAACTCAGCAAGAACGCCGGGAACAATTGGCCGCAGTTCGTACTCTCATGGAAACCCAGCGGGCGGAAATGCCCGATCCGGTGCCTTCGATTCCCGAAGATGTCGAGAAAGCCAATTTGACAGAGTTGCAGCAGGAAGTAAAGGCGATCGCCAAACGCATTCAAGCTTTAGAACCGGTGAATATGCTAGCATTGTCAGAGTACAATCGTACTCAAGAACGCCTGCAAGAATTGAGTCAAAAGTTGACGACATTGGCAGGAGAACGTACTGAACTATTGTTGAGAATTGAAAACTTTACTACCCTCAGACGGCGCGCTTTTAAAGAAGCTTTTGATGCGGTTAACGAGAACTTCCAGACTATCTTTGCGGAACTTTCCGAAGGCGATGGCTATCTTCAGCTAGATGACCAGGAAGACCCTTTCAGCAGCGGTTTGAATTTGGTGGCTCACCCGAAGGGGAAACCCGTTCAGCGGCTGGCTTCTATGTCGGGAGGTGAAAAGTCGCTGACGGCGCTGAGTTTTATTTTTGCGCTGCAACGCTACCGCCCGTCTACGTTCTACGCTTTTGATGAGGTGGATATGTTTCTGGATGGGGCAAATGTGGAGCGATTAGCTAGAATGATAAAACGACAGTCTGAACAAGCCCAGTTTATTGTTGTGAGTTTGCGGCGACCTATGATTCAATCGGCTCAGCGTACAATTGGTGTTACTCAAGCGCGGGGAGCTTATACTCAGGTCATAGGACTGAAGTTGTAGTCCCGGAGTCTCTGTCGATGACGGTGTTCAGTGATATATATACTTGATAAATTAGGATTAGAGTTAGATGACATCCGAACAAATCTGCCAACGCTCCGACATTCTAGGCACTCAAGTCATCACCCGCGACAGAGGCAAACGCTTGGGCGTAGTCAGTCAATTGTGGGTGGATATCGATCGGCGGGAAGTTGTGGCGATCGGTCTACGTGATAATATATTTGCGGTTGCTGGAATGCCGAGGTTTATGTTCCTCAGCAATGTCAGCGAAATCGGCGACGTGCTGTTGGTGGAAGATGAAAGCGCGATCGAAGATGATGTTGATGTGGATGTCTACAGCATTTTGATTAACAGCGAAGTTATTACCGAAACCGGCGAACCTCTGGGTAGGGTGCGCGGCTTTAGGTTCGACCCCGAAGACGGTAAGTTAGTTTCTATCATCATCGCTTCCCTGGGAATCCCCCAAATCCCTGACCAAGTTCTCAGCACTTACGAGTTGGGAATTGAGGAAATTGTCAGCAGCGGCCCGAATCGCTTGATTGTGTTTGAAGGTTCCGAGGAAAGGCTCAGACAGCTTAGTGTGGGTTTGCTGGAGCGCGTCGGTTTGGGCCAAGCACCTTGGGAACGCGAAGAGGACGAGCAAGGTTATTATCCGAAACCGGTGGCTACGGAATATCAATTGGGCCCGGGCGTGCGGATTCCGGCACCGGAAATGCGCAGCCGAGTAGCGCAGCCTGTGGTTGAGGAAGTTCCTTGGGATGAGGATTCGCAGTGGAATCGGCCGCCGGTACGTCAGCAGCAGCAACAGATGCGGGTGGTGCCGCAGCCTCAGCCCATTGACGATTATGATGACTACGAAGAGGATAATTGGGGCGGCGAGGAGGACGATTACGAGGACGATGAGTACGAAGAGAAGCAGTACAGCCCTGAGGTTTCTCGCCCGAAGGAGCCTGTCGTGGTTGAGTACGAGTACGAGGATGATGTGGAGGCTGATGCTTGGGCTGACGATGAGGCGCCGAAGCCTTACAAGGCTCCTCGGGTGAATATCCCTGAGAAGACTAAGACTCCTGAGTACGAGGAAGAGCCTGGTTATTAGGATTAATCCACTGGTTTCAACCAGTGGTTTAACATAGGATATCCCTGTCCATGAAAATCCTGGAAAGCCCGCTGTTGCGGGTTTTG
>JAYUGZ010000206.1:0-2098 GCA_043767465.1 Cyanobacteriota bacterium | reverse complement strand
GACTGAAGTCCTCACTACGAACCTATTTTTTCAATTTAAAATTAAGGAATCTAGCTTGTCCAGAATTTCCGCATCTTGTTTGATGTCAAATTTGCGCGCAAAGTGAAAATTGCCGTTAGTAATTGTCGCATAATCTTGCACGGTCAGCGTTCTGGGCGAACCTGCGACTGCATTGGTATAATCAATATAACGTTTGTCGTCATTCACTAGATTTAATTTTTGATTGTTGACCAAGATAGTCTGCACGAAAGACTCTTCGGGAACTACTGTTTTTTGGTAGTAATTCACAAAATATGGGCGATTATTCACAAAATCTTTGATATATGCAACGCACTTTCTAGAAAGAGTATACCACGCCCAGCCGCCGTAGCAAATAAATCGATCGCTAAATAAGGTCGATCGGCGCGGTATCCCCACCAGCGGGCCATAAGTCAGGTAAAATTGCAGCGGAGTCAATGTTTTTACCGCCCGCAACTGCTGAAACTCTTTCAAAAAACTGTAACTCCAGCGCCCGGGAATTCGCCAGTAACGGCAATAATACCGCTTGAATCCTTTCTGTTTGTCCCAAGGTATTCCCTCAGCCAAAACATCCCAATACCGGATAAAACCATCCGCGTCGGTTTTCGCGAGAAAATCCTCGGTTTTTGATAGCGGTTGAGTTGGATAATCTTGGCCTGTCAAGTTGATCAGCCAGTCAAAATCAGAATTATTTGCAAACAACCAGTTGACTGCATTTAAATAGGGTTGAACTTGACAAGAAAAATCACCGCGAATTAAATGTTTTTGATTTTCCAATAAATGAATATCTGACAAATCTTGCAGCGGAGTTAAGTCTAAATCACACTTGTTAAAGTTGTGATTAATCAGAATTTGAGAATTCGGGCTAGATTTTTTTATAGTGCGAATCAGGCGATAAATTTGTTGGGGATTTTGATGGGTTTGGATAAAATAGCAAATTTTCACGGCTATTTCTCAGATACAAATTGATTCATGCGACTTTGTAGGCGGTTTGCTTTCAGAATTAGATAGCGGCGGGTCAAAAATATTTGCTGCTGCCAAATTGATGATTTACACCAACGATCATAAGCAGGAACAGCTACGTTTGTCAAAAAATTGCGCCACTGCCAAGTAATCTGGGCATTCCCTGTTTCCTGCGCTCTGATTCTACCATTTTCGATCATTGCGAGGCGTAATTTACGATCGCCCCGCAGCATCTCAACAGCAGCAATTGTCTCCTCTGGCGAAGCTACTTCGATGTAATCGAGGGCGCTTTGGCGTTCGCTGCGGTATGCAGATTCGCGTCCCAGAACGGCGGGAATGCCTGTATGCCAAGCGTTAATCAACTTCGAGGCAGGTTTCGAGTCAAAAGTCTGTGCAGCCTCAAAACTGCGAACAGCCACGATGACATCTACTTTACTGTAATCGTGCCAGCGATCGCACGCCACGACTTCCCACCGCAAACCCAAAGCGCCGAGTTTTTCTGCCCAACAGGGTGCTTGCAATTCGGGTGCTAGGGTTCCTAAAACGCCGAAGAAAGCCGCGTTCTCAAAGATTTCGCCCCGGGTGGGGTCGCGGGTAATTAACCCGGGTTGCAGCCAAAATTTGAGCGGATGACAATGCCAGAGTAAGGGCGATCGACTAAATAGCGAATCGCGATCGTTCTGTACCACTTGCAACTGAGCATAAGGGTGAGGTTCTCTATCTACTTTAATACAAACAATCAGCAAATTTCGCAGAGGTTGTAAATTATCGGATAAAAAATCTCGATGGGATACCACGATGCCTTCATCCGGCATAAAATCTATTAATTGACAATGCAGCCCGTCCGCTTTCAAATAAAGATAAGTTTGCAGAGTCCAATCATACTTTCCCCGGCCGTACCTGCTGCCCCAAAAACTCATCCACTGCCAGTATTCCTCAGGACTTTGCGGCAAATCTCCCACAGGCCACTGGCTTTGAGGAATGTAAAAATAAATCGGTGGTAAACTCTCATTCATGCTATAGCGGTTCTCGAAAAAGTGAGGTATGCCCTATGCCCTATGCCCTATGCCCTATGCCCTATGCCCTATGCCCGACAGTACCTCATCTTTCTGAGAAA
>JAYUGZ010000205.1:0-5279 GCA_043767465.1 Cyanobacteriota bacterium | reverse complement strand
TGACTCGGTGTGGCATTGACACGCGCCGCCTGAAAATCGAGATGGAGCTAAATTCGATCGAAGCCATTAAAAATGCCGTTCAGTCCGGGTTGGGCGCTGCTTTTGTGTCGGTTTCGGCGATCGAAAAAGAGTTGATGATGGGTGTTCTGCACAAATCTAAAATGGACGAAGTTTTGGTAACTCGGATTTTGTCGCTGATTTACAACCCCAACCGCTACCGTTCTAAAGCAGCAGAGGCTTTCAGCAATGAAATTTTGCCAACATTTGCTACTTATTCGACTACCCAGGAGAAGAAAGAAGCCCAGGCGATCGATTTGGGACTGATAGAAATAGCAACTCCCAAATCAGGGGCAAGTTGATCTCTGAGGTCACTGGTATTTAGCAGTTCGCGGTTAGTTGAGAGATTAAAATCAGATTTGATAATCCCTGGTAAAATTGGCAAATTAGGAATTGGTAATCGGTAATCGGTAATCGGTAATCGGTAATCGGTAATTAGCTTTTTTGATGCCAAAACCTAATACCAAAACTAGATAAAGAGGGTAAAATAAACTGGGATTGGTATTAAAAAGTTTAACCGCCTAGAATTAGGAATTAAACCAATTACAATTCCCAATGCCCGATGACCAATGCCCGATGACCAATGACCAATGCCCAATGCCCGATGACCAATTAGCAAACCAAAATGGAAGTTTACTGCACCCGTCCTGGCTGCCCGCGCCCTCAAAACTATTTTTCCGACCTCGATGACAGTTCGATGCTGAAAACGGTGCAGCAAAAGTTTTGCACGACTTGCGGGATGCCCCTGATTTTGAGCGGCCGCTATTTGCCAGTGAGGTTGTTGGGTCAAGGCGGTTTTGGAGCGGCGTTTTTGGCCAGAGACCGCTATACTCCGGGGATGCGGCAGTGCGTTGCTAAACTTTTGCAGCCGTCGATAAGTCTGACTCCGGCACAGCTAAAAATTGCTCAAACTTTGTTTGAACGGGAAGCGGCAGTGCTGGAAGAACTGGGAAACGAACATTCGCAAATTCCGAGTTTGCTGGCGTTTTTTGAACTGACTGTTCCGAGTTTGCAGCCGGGGAAAAACGATCAGTTTTTCTATCTGGTTCAAGAATTTATTGATGGTCACAATTTGGAGGAAGAACTTGTTGTTAAAGGCAAGTTTTCGGAAGCTGAAACGATGGAGGTGCTGCGGGAAATTTTGAAGGTTCTCGATTTTGTACACTCGCGCGGTTCGATTCACCGGGATATTAAGCCTGCTAATATTATGCGGTCTAAAAATGGTCGGCTTTATTTATTAGATTTTGGGGCTGTTAAACAGGTGACGCAAACTGCGGGCACTTCTAAGGCTTCGACTGGTATTTATTCTTTGGGTTATGCTCCGCCAGAACAGATGAGTGGGCAAGAAGTTTATCCAGCAACGGATTTTTATGCTTTGGCTGTGACTTGCATTACTTTGCTGAGTGGTTTGCAGCCGACGGAGTTGTTTGATAGTTATCGAAATGAGTGGAATTGGCGATCGCGCGTGCAGGTAAGCCCGCGTTTGGCTGAAGTTCTCGATCGAATGTTGTTACCGGCTCCCAGCCAGCGCTATCAATCGGCGGCAGAGGTGGAAGCGGCTCTGAAATACAATTCTCAACAGGCTACGATGGTCGTGCAGCCCCCGGCAGTAAGGACTGCGCCTCCCCTACCGACTCAGCCACCACCACCGACTCAGCAGCCTCCTGTGCCTCCTGTGGTGGCGCCTCCTGCAGGAGGTGTGCAACCTCCTTCAAGAAAGGCTTTTTCGATTTGGGATATTTTGGGTGGGGCTGCGTTTACGGGTTTTGAGGGTGGGTTGCTGGCGATCGCCCTGACGAGTTTGCTGCCCAATCCAGGCATTAGCATCGGATTGTTGGGGATGATTGTCGGGGGGCTAATTTTCGGCCAGTACCGTAGGGCGATCGAGCAAACTGAGATGCTGATTATTAGCACAGGTACTCTGGCTGTGCTGTGGTTTTTCCCGGCTTTGTGCGCAAAGGCACTTGCACTTTATCCCGGTTCTCCGATAACTAGCGTGTTGTTTGTGGGATGGTTGGCGGCGTTGGGGGCGATCGCAGCAACAGCTATTTTTCGCCTGATCTATAAGTTACTTTCTAATATCTTTTAAGCTTTGTTTGAAGTGCTAGAGGCAGAGACACTGGGAATAAATTCCCAGGCTGAGCCTGGCAGAAACGAGATTAGCGGTTTTTACTTCTTACTTCTTATTTGTTTATTCCTGATTCCTGATTTCTGATTATTACCAATTTGAGTTAATTATTTATGTCTCAAAAAAACGAAACGGCAGTTCTTTTATTTAGCCTCCTAATTACTGTGGGATTGCTCGGCATGGGATACTGGTGGTTCCGACAAAATTTGGGCGGGGGATTGAGCAATCAAACTGTAAACCCTAGCGGAACGATTTCCCCTACTCCTGTAAACCAGCAGCCAAATCAAGCGAGTTCAAACAGTTTTTCTCAACAAGTCTCCAATATTCCGTCTGGACTGTTTAACTACGGTGGTAGCACTACTTGGGCGCCAATTCGCCGAGATGTCGATCGAGAAATTCAAAGTGCTGTGCCAAATTTTCAGTTGCGCTACACCGATCCCGTCAGCGACAAACCGGGTTCTGGTAGCGGCATCAAAATGCTGTTAGAAAATCAGCTTACTTTTGCTCAGTCTTCGCGATCAATTCAAGATGGGGAATACAAACAAGCTGAACAAAAAGGTTTTAAGCTGAAAGAAATTCCGGTGGCTATTGACGGAATTGCGATCGCCATTAATCCTAATTTAAGTATCCTGGGTTTGACTGTCGCCCAGCTCAAGGACATTTATCAGGGCAAAATTGTCAACTGGAAACAGGTTGGCGGGCCGGATTTGGCGATCGTACCCTACTCGCGCCGTAAGGAAGACAGCGGTACAGTAGAATTTTTCATTGAAAATGTCTTAGAAAAGCAAAATTTTGGCACCGACGTTCAGTTTGTTCCCAGCACAACTTTAGCTTTGCGAAAAGTTGCAGAAAATTTGGGGGGAATTTATTACGCATCAGCTCCCGAAGTTGTCGCACAGTGTACAGTTAAAACTACCGCGATCGGCCGCAAACCAGAGCAATTAATTACCCCTTACAAAGAGCCTTTTGTACCCCTTAACAAATGTCCAGGTCAGCTAAACCAGCTAAATGCAGAGGCGTTTCGGAGCGGTGAATATCCGATTACCAGAAGGCTGTTTGTAATTGTCAAAGAAAACGGTCAAGTTGACCAGCAAGCAGGAGAAGCTTATGCTAATTTGCTGCTGACTTCGCGGGGACAAGAATTGATTGAAAAGACAGGTTTTGTGAGAATACGCTAAAGCAATCTGGCGTAGCCGCATCACCTAATTCTATAGGTTTGTAGTGAGGACTTCAGTCCTTCTTTATGAGGACTAAAGTCCTCACTACAAACCGTTATCGTTAATCGACCAGACATGATATAACTGATGACTGATGACTTCTTCCTTCAGTCTTGCTGAGTAGAAAACTGGCGGGCACCGATCGCAGAAAAGGCGATCGCAGCCACCAACAAAACAGGTATGCTGTACCAAGGAAACTTTGCCATATCGTAAGCAGCAGCCCTCAATCCGATGCTGGCATAAGTCAGCGGTAACAGATAAACTATGCCGTTCAGGGCTACCGGTAGCGACGCTGGGTCGAAAAATGTCGCGCCTAAAAATGACATCGGAGTTATCAGAAAATTGTTGTACAATCCAACTGATTCGAGAGATTTTACGGTTAACCCCACTATCACTCCCATCCCCGCAAATACAGCAGAATTGAGAATTATCAGCAACAAAAATAACGGATGCAAAAATACCAGCTTTTGAGTAAACAAAACTGCTACTAAAATCACCGAAACAGAAGTCAGCAATCCCCGCAATATTCCGGCTAGCATTTTGCCCGCGTGCAAAGCTAACGGGTGTACTGGCAGCAGCAGCAATTCCTCAAATGTTTTACTAAAAAGGCGTTCGCCGCAAATCGAAAATACTGTGCCGGTAAAACTTACTGTCATCGAGGAAAGTGCCACCATTCCCGGCAGCATGAATTCTAGATAATTGCTGCCAATTGCAGGTTTGGGCATGGAACTGCCCAAGCCGAAACCAAAAGCTAGAATGTAAATTAATGGAGATGTTAAACCAGCGGCGGCAATTGGCAGGATTCGGACTCGCAAATCTAGCCATTCTCCCCAAAACACGGTCATTGTGTCTGTTAGTATAGTTTTAATTGAGTTTTGTTTCATGGTTGGGCGAGGTGATTTGCATAATTGATATCAAGTTTGGTCAGTTAACGGGACTAAATATTATATCATGTCCGATATAATTGCCGTCTTATAATAGGATCGAGCGTGAGGACTTTAGTCCGCAAAAAGAAGGACTAAAGTCCTCACTACAAACCTTTTGGATTTAGGGTTTGAGCAGACATGATATTATATCTTGCTCATTATCAGGTTAAAAGGTTAAATAATCAAGGCTGCTGCACTGTTCTAATTTAGTTTCAGTTACAGGCAATTTGCCTGCTGCTACTTTTTCCTGTTGTCGGTTCAACCAAATTGCTTTTAAGCCGGCGGCTTTGGCACCGCAATAATCTGCTTTGAAGCTGTCGCCGATATGCAAAACATTCTCGGCTGTGCAGTTGTGCTTTTGCAGCGCTGCGGTGAAAATTTCCGGCTGAGGTTTGGCTGCACCTACTTCGGTGGAAATAGTCACTGATGTGAAATATTCTGCTAAGTTGAGGGCTTTTAATACTGGATAAAGTCGCGAATCGAAATTTGAGACTACTGCTAATTCAATTCCTTGTTGCTGCCACTTATTTAAGGATCGGAATACGTCGGGATAGACGAACCAAGGTTCGGCGGTGGCAAAATGGGCGTAGAGTTCGGCAAAGAATTTGGGAAAGTCTGAAAACTGATTGAAAACGCCTGCTATTTGAAAGGCTTTCGCGGAAACTGCTAGCCACCATTCAAATTCTAATTGGGGAATTTTTGCCGCTTCTATCCCTGGAAATGCCATCGGATTTGAGTCAACGAAGCTTTGGGAAAATGCTGCATTTAATTGTTCACTGTCAACAGTTACTCCAAAACTATTGGCTAATTTTTGGTACACTTCGCCGACGCTGCCGCGCACATCAAATAGTGTACCTGCGGCATCTAGAAAGATAATTTTGCTCATTTGTTATTGGTTATTTGTTATTCATAATTAATATTACCGGAAATCAGGACACGGCAGTGCCGTTT
>JAYUGZ010000204.1:0-5281 GCA_043767465.1 Cyanobacteriota bacterium | reverse complement strand
ACAGCGCCTCCTTGTGGTTTGCTGTGCAGAACTGTATCAGATCAACCAGACAAGTTAATTGTCGCTAGACCAGACAAGATAATTGTCGCTCAATACTTGATAAGCTGTTGGGCTTAGCCAAGGTGTAATGTCTACCTGCGCTTGTGATTCTGGTCTATCCTTAATAAGGATCTGGCTATCAGGCGATGTTTCAACGCTGTAAGAATAATTAGGCCCCATAAACGCCTTTCCAGTTTTAAGATCTACCCAGCCAAGCCCATAGCATGGCGAACCGCATCCCCAAGCCGTTACAACATAATGGCCAGCCAAATCAACTGTGGGTTCTGTTGCCAGTGTATCTCTGAAATGGGTTCTAAAATAGCGGGTTTGGTGATCTAACATCACTTTTTTGGAAAACAGGCCTTTGTATTCAGGAACTTTGAATTTGCTAGCTTGCGCCAATTGATCTAAATGCTGGTTGCATTGCTTGAAAGTTTCAGTATCTCTTCTAAAATTCTTTTTGAATTAACCGCGTTAAAGTAACCAACCTGTAAACCAATTAGATATTTATTATGTGTTTCAGGCTGTTCTTGGCCGAGTGTACCCGAATAAACATATTAATTGCTAACATCAAAGCTGTCATCGACACACATAAAAATCGCACCGCTTCATTTCGGTCATTGAAAATCAAGGCTCGCGACAATCCTTTACAGGATCATCTAGCCACTGCCCATCAGTCAATCTCACTTGTACACAATCAGAAGGGTGGCCTGGTCTACAGAACCAAATCACTCGCTGTCAACGATTGCGACACCTATTTAGATTAGTATGCATACTAAATGCTCAAGCTCCCAAAAAAAGACTCTCGATCAGCGTTTCTTAAAGGGCATGCCAGTTAATCATTAAACGGGTCCCTTACAGCCTCTTGATCAGCTTGTCTTAGGTAGTCATCAGCTAGCCCCCTGATTAAATCAGCTAACCGATGAAATCCATACTGCACGAGGGCATCAGCCTTAATGCGGTATCCAGCAGAAATTTTTCGCTCCTCTTCGCCACCGGAGGGAGAGAATACGCCCCTCAAGTTAAACAACCCCGTTCTAAAACCGTCTCGCAACTCAGTTCCATCTTTAGCGTTAAGTGCTTCTGCAATGCTTTTGTTGATCCAGAGACCATCTGGTTCAGCAGGTGCATTTGGCAGAATCTGCCCAAATTGACTCATTGCGATCTTCAAATGCCCAGTTTCAGTTGAAATTCTCTTGACTTCGGATAACCAATGCGCAAATTCATCACCATTGAAATAACCGTCATCGGCAAGGCCAGGGAGTCTTCTCCATTCACTCAAAAGTCGGTAAGCATTATGGGCAATTGCTTTTTGAGACTCCGTTGTTTCTAGCTGCACTCCCTCTTTGTTTTCTGGCCGAAATATGGCTGCAATAGTCTCGCAGAAAAGACTTGGATTAGTAGCCAATCGGCGTTCTATAGTTTTAGGCCCATTCCCTCCAAAGCGTGGGTCAAGTAATGGCAAATAAGCCCACTCAACTTGGAATAGTTCATCCGAATCTGCGGGCATGAGTTCTTGTAGCCAGCTGATTATCTCCTGAATATGATGTTGATCTAATCTATTTACTTCGCTGGTAGCAGTTAGGCTATCTGTCAGCGCTCTGATCGCAAATTCAACCGGAAATTTTGCCTTCTTGTGAGAAAGCAGATAGAAGCAGTCAATTGCGGCATGAGCGCGTCCACAAGAAACTAGCCATTTAGCAGCCTCAATCAGAGGCTCGACATCGAGACCCCAAGGATTTACCGAAGCGTTGCTCCAGTATCTGGCTACTTGATCTCCTAATAATCCTTCTGCCCTTCGCCAAGTTTCTGGCTCAAACGGAAGGAACGTTAGCAGATCTAGTTTCTGCTCTATACTCCAAGGCTTTTCCAACTGGGAATCTACCCATACCAATTTTTGAGACCAATAGCGACCCAACACAAAACTGCTAATGAAAGACGTGATTGCAGGATCACTACTCCCCAAGTATTCGGGGAGCAAGCCAATATCGACATCTGCCGAATCCAAGCTACCTAGAGCGAATCCAGCTTTTCGCGGAGACTCGATCTGCTGGGAAAACATAAGCACTCCGTTCAGAGATTTATCAGCAAGAATCTCCGTTATGGCCTTTTGTCGCCGACTTTCTAGCAACTGTCTTTGTTCCTCGTAACTCCCTTTTTCCTCGTACAAGTCAATATCTCTTTCACTAAATAAACGCCGATATAGTAGTGTGGAAGAGCGAGGAGCTAGTTTAGCGGCCACACTCTCTACCCTATCGACAACATTTGAAGGCATCGCCCACTGAGTATCAAAAAACTTTCGATGCTTAGCGGCAAGGTCAACCAGGGACTCCCAAATGGCCACGCGATCCACTTCCGGAAGGGAAGTCACCATTTCTGAACCTAAGTGATCCAAAATTCTCAGGTGTGCTGGCTCAGGCAAATCAGGGAGTCGTTCAACGATTTCAGCCAGCTTGGTTAAATTTGTTGCGGCAATGATTGTTGCTAGATCGGCATAACTTGATACTTGCTCCCAGTATTCTCTGTTAGTGGCACCTTCCTTCCAGTCGGTTGGTATGAGTTGCCGCCAAGATGGGCGATGGCTACCTGAAGTCGTGCTGTGTGTCGATGGCAGCAAGTTAATCAAGGTTTTCCAACCCACCTCAGGGTACTCACGAAGCAAAGCCTCGATAGCGGACTTTCGCAATGGAATGGAAGCTGCCGTTTGTGGGTGCCAAGGTAAGAAAATGTGATTCAACGAATTGATGGGTCTGTTTGCCCAATTGCCGCCAGGGTCTATTGTAGCTAAACCTCCAAGAAGAGTTGTGACTCGCACAAGGTAATCAGGATGCCAAGCAAGATTCTCAAGAGCCCAAAGTAAGCCGCTTGTATAGTTCCAACCCCCAAATCCGCTACTTTCCTGAGCGAATACTCCAATAAATGGGCTCTCAGAGGAAGCATCTAAAGCCGCCTCGACTGTATTCAGAAACTCGTCTGGTGCTGCCTCTGCTAACAATGGCAACAAGCTATTCAGACTAGCCCATGTCACCCAGTCCGCCTTCAAAAGGAGCTTTCGGACTATAACATTTGCAACAGATTCTGGCTTGCCAGGAGTACATGAGGTAAGCGCTCCGGGTCTACTTCCAAGCAATGCCAGTGATTCGGCGAGGCCCTCTCGCAGATTGGATGAGTAAGACAATGCCTTCCCTTGAATTGCTGCTAAATATTGCTTATCAAGGGGCATATCAAACTTAGGGTCTTTCTCCCCAAGTACAATTAATGCGACCTTTTCGAAATGACTTAAGTCGTCGTTGGTAATTCTTGGCCCCAGAGCCCCCCAAGCCTCTCCGCGGCAAATCAATTTCCATTTATCGTTTTGCTGAATCAGGGGAGTGTCCGGACGCAAGGTCTCATGCCGAGCCACCTCAATCCACTCCCCGTAGGGTTTTCCCAACATGATCTCCAACGCTTGACGATCTTCTGGATTCGTACCATTCCATCTCCCGAGGAGTCCGGATTGAGCTAGGACGCGGGCGTTTTCCCAAGTGGCATAAGGCGGTAGTGATCCGAGGCCAAGCAGATAACGCTTCAATGCTGCAAGACTCAGGGCACCGGCTCCAGCAAGTTCGCGCGCCCTCGTTGCGTCAAAACCGCATTCTCTAAGCGTGTTTTCAAGGACGTTCGCTGAAGGGCTGCGCAATTGAATCAAGCTATCGTTTCCATGTGCCCAAGTGCCAGAAACAGGAATTATGATTCGATGACCGTTCTTTCTGGCAACCACAAGCATTTGGTCTTCCGATTCAATGCCCAGCTTTGGATTTGCTACAAGCACATGGGGAATCTTAAGTTTGGCAAAGGATTCCCATGCGTCCGTGTCGCTGACAAATAGGCACTTATTGGCAAATAATCTTTGTTTGTGATCATCAAGTGACTCTAAGAAAGCCGCTACGAAATCCTCCGCATCCTGAGGGCTTTCAACTGCTAGCAGCAGTTGTGGAATTTCACCGCGAAACAAACGTTGTAACTGTTCACATGCTTGAACTCGTCCTACAAGGAAGATTTTATGAAAAAGGGATGTGTCACCTCCAGTTGCTAGTTCACATAAGTTCTCCCAATGTTCAGCTGGGGTAGCAAGTCCAGAACTGGACTTGAGGTTTCCTAATTTTTTAAGTAACCACCTCCCAAGCGCAGGGAAGTCACGCAGCCAGTCGGCAATCTGTTGGCTATCCAGAATTTTGATTTGATTCCAACCAAATTTATTTCTTTTTTGCTTCCATCTAGTTTGCGCAGGTTCTGACCAACCTCCAGCGCTGGCACCACGAGGAGTTACAAAAACGTAGGTTGCTACACTTCTCTCTGGTGCGGACATACTTCTAGTCCGTTTTTTGAAATCTGTAGTCGCTTTGTTTTGAGGATGGCTACCTGTTCCAATTTCCCAATAACTTTTATAACTTGGAACAAACTGACGAAAGCCCACTGGAGTCTCCAGTAGTCCGTCCCAGCCAGGCTGATTAACTGCATCTCCATAAGGAATGCGGCAAGCTATAAGGTCGATAACTGATTCATTGATCAGTAACCATATCAGTTCTGGAAGCACTGCTTCGCTTTCCCGCCGATCTGCGTATTGCTCAAGTTCCATTGTCGTAACAATTTGTGTGTGTTCCATAGTTGAGGTCAATCCAAATTGATATTGTAGAAAATTAATATTGACTATTCTAACCGCAATTCAATTATTAATTATTTTGGATAAAACCTATTTCGTACAGTTATTAACAGAACTCCAAGTTGATTCTGTCTCTTGGACACCTATCTTACGAGATTTAGGGAGTAAGGCTAGATGGTGCTGGGCGGGTGCTTACGTTTCTGTTGTTTGGCTATGGGAAATAATCTAAATTGTTTACTGGCAGCTTGTGGCCGATAGCGCCGATTTTTAACGTCAGCTATTAGGGAAATTGAAATCCCATGGGGACTTTTGGGGGACTTACCTTTTACAAACGGTACAAAACAGTACATAAAGCGGGAATTGAGCGGCTTTAATTTATAATAAAATCAATTAGTTACGCTAAATAGATTAACTACGAACCAAGGGGTAAGGAGTTCGAATCTCTTTGGGCGCACCAAATATAGGCAATAAAAACAATGGATTAGCTTAACGGCTAATCCATTTTGTTTTTTATAAATGTCTTTTGGTGACACTTTTGGTGACACTTATGCAATTGATACGCTAATCGACTTTCGTGAATTTCACCATGAACTCAGCTTC
>JAYUGZ010000203.1:0-5287 GCA_043767465.1 Cyanobacteriota bacterium | reverse complement strand
CACATCAGAATCCGTATGATTCACTAAATGATGCCCATCAGCATCCCCAGCCGGAAAACCCGCAGCCATACCCGATTTTAGCACTTGCCCCCCCGAATTAGTCACCAAAGTAACATCCCCTTCCAGAACATAAATAAACTCATCTTGACAACTATGCCAATGTCGGAGAGCAGAACAACTTCCCGGTGCAAGCCTCACCAAATTCACCCCGAAATTATGCAATCCGGCAGCATCACCCAAGCGTTTTTTAACTCTTCCAGCAACAGCAGATTTGAATTGCTGAGGATAATTGGAGCCTGTACTTTCTGGGACATTTTCAGGATTGACAATCATAAAACACTCCTTTCAGTAGTTGTGAACTCTCTCTCTTTTCTGGCTTCGCGTCCTTTGCGTCTTCGCGGTTGATTATTCCAAAGGTTTCAAAGTAGTAGGATTTTCCCGAACCGGCTTAATAAAACGGCTGTTAGCCCGCACAAAACAATTACCCTTATCCGTGGAAATCGGCAACCAAGGTTTACCCTGAGAATCAGCAATCATAATTTGATTGGCATTATTTCCCGTCACCGCTTGCAACCGTTTTCCCCGCCGAAAAGTAGTCACAACAGGCCACTGCGAAACATTGTGTTTATTTTTTTCAAATAACTCATCTGGCGCATCAAGAGCATCTACAGAAACAGATCGAAATCGCTGAGCCATGCGGCAATTTAACCCTTGAGAATCCGAGTCAACAACCACCCAATTCACCTGCCTATTTCCCCGCTGTCTCACAGGCCCAGGATAATCACCTTGCTGGTTAGCAACAGGTAAAGCCAAGGCTAAATTAGCCCCCGCTCCTAAAATCCAAGCTACTGCCAGAGAGACAATTCTAATTTCTGTTTTCATTGCTACAAAACATAGTTTAACTTCAGTTAATCACAATTTTATAGCCACTGCCAGCTCTCCGTCAATTTCGCATCCCACCTGCGACAGTTCCCGCAACTCATTAAGAATGTGTTATAAATATTGAGATTCATTAAGAAATATTGCTCAAATGCTCCTTTCCCCCTCTGGCGCCAGCAAACTCAAAGAATCTTTAAAAGAAAAAGTATTCTTCGGGAATGAGCCAACCCCCGAACTCATAGCCATCTTACTGATTTACTTCGTCCAAGGCATTCTCGGACTAGCTCGTTTAGCCGTCAGCTTCTTCCTCAAAGACGAACTCGGAATGAGTCCCGCCGAAGTCTCAGCAATGCTGGGCGTTGTCGCCCTACCTTGGATTATCAAACCTTTGTTCGGCTTCATGTCCGACGGTTTGCCCATATTTGGCTACCGCAGACGGCCTTACATCGTCCTCTCCGGGCTGTTGGGAACCGCAGCATGGGTGGGGCTCGCCACAATTGTACACACGCCCTTAGCCGCTACAGGGGCGATCGCCCTGAGTTCCCTTTCACTCGCCGTCAGCGACGTAATCGCCGACTCCCTAGTAGTCGAAAGAGCCAGAAAAGAAACCGTTGCCGACGCCGGTTCCCTGCAATCATTATCTTGGGGCGCATCAGCCCTCGGCGGACTAATTACCGCCTACCTCAGCGGTTCCCTGCTGCAACACTTCAGCACCCACACCATCTTTTTGATCACCGCATCTTTCCCGCTGATCGTATCAGCAACAGCCTGGTTAATTTCAGAAGAAAAAACTAACAAAAGAACCGACTTTGAAACAGTCAAAGACCAAATAAAACAACTACGGCAAGCTATTACTCAAAAAGTAATTTGGCTACCCACCGCCTTTCTCTTCCTTTGGCAAGCGACCCCAAGTTCCGACTCCGCATTCTTCTTTTTCACCACCAACGAACTAGGCTTTAAACCAGAATTTCTCGGTCGAGTGCGCCTCGTTACGAGCATTGCAGCCCTCGTCGGCATCTGGCTATTTCAGCGCTTCTTCAAAACAATTCCATTTCGAGTAATTTTCGGCTGGTCAACAGTCATTGCAACTGCTTTGGGCATGACTACGTTATTATTAGTAACTCATGCCAACCGAGCATTAGGAATTGACGACCAGTGGTTCAGTATCGGAGACAGCCTGATCCTGACAGTAATCGGACAAATTGCTTATATGCCCGTGCTCGTACTCTCCGCACGATTGTGTCCCCGAGGCGTCGAAGCAACTTTATTTGCTGTGCTGATGTCAGTCACCAATTTAGCAGGACTTATTTCCTACGAAGGTGGTGCAATTTTGACACACTGGCTCGGAATTACCGATCGCAATTTTGACAATCTCTGGCTGCTAATAGTCATCACCAACCTGTCCACACTTCTGCCTTTACCCTTCTTAAATTGGCTACCCGCTGATAGCACAGAAAGCGGTGATCCAAACTATCAACAATCTCTACCCGTATTAGAACCAGAACTGGGATGTGCCAAACCGGGCGGACAACATTTCATGCCAGAATACTTTCCCGACTTAGTACCGACATCAATCCCCGAAAGTCGCACCGCAGATAGCAAATGAAGGAAGTTCGGCAACGAGCAATGTACGGGATGTAACGGATGAATTTTGTATTTCTCAATGCTCCCTCTTTTCCCTCTCTGCGCCCTCTGCGCTCTCTGTGGTTAAATCAATAAAAGCTTATTCTACCCATGCAAAACTTAGAAACTTCCCAATCTCAAATACCAGCCAAAACCTTATCATACGATCGCACAGACTGGCAGCGCGGCTACGAATCCCAGCCCAACGAATCCGACTACTGGATTGACGACATCGAAGGCGAGATCCCCGCAGGCTTGCAAGGCACATTCTTTCGCAACGGGCCCGGATTATTGGATGTCAACGGCTCACGCATTCATCACCCATTTGACGGCGATGGGATGGTTTGTGCGATCGCAATTACTGAAAGCCGCGCCCATTTCCGCAACCGATTCGTGCGTACTGAAGGCTACCTCGCCGAACAAAAAGCCGGAAAAATCCTGCACCGAGGCGTATTCGGCACACAGAAACCAGGCGGCTGGCTGGCCAACATATTTGATGTCAAAATCAAAAACATCGCCAACACCAACATCATTTATTGGGGCGACAAACTGCTAGCACTCTGGGAAGCAGCACAGCCCTACAGACTCGACCCCCGCAGCCTAGAAACCCTCGGATTAGACACCCTAGACGGCATCTTGGAACCCGGTGAAGCCTTCGCAGCCCACCCCAGAATTGAAAAAGGCAAAAATGGAGCCGGAGACAGATTAATCAACTTTTCAGTCAAGCCCGGTTTGTCGAGTACAATTACCATTTACGAATTCGACGAAAGCGCCAAACTTTTGCAGCGTCACGCCCATGCAATCCCGGGTTTTGCCTTTTTGCACGACATGGTAATTACCCCAAATTACTGCATATTCTTCCAAAATCCCGTCAGCTTCAATCCCCTACTTTTCCTGTTAGGATTTCGGAGTGCGGCCCAGTGCATTCAATTTTCCCCAAACAAGCCCACGCAAGCAATTTTAATTCCCCGCAACGGCACTGACGAGGTAAAGATATTAGAAACCGAACCTTGTTTTGTCTTCCACCACTGCAACGCATGGGAAGAAAACGGCGAAGTTTTTGTAGATTCAGTTTGCTACGAATCATTTCCAACAGTAGAACATGACGGAGATTTTCTGGAGATTGATTTTGACACCATTCCCGCCGGAGAATTGTGGCGGTTCAAGTTAAATCTGCAAGACAAAACCGTGCAGCATCAAATTGTGGAAACTCGTTGCTGCGAGTTTCCGACTTTGCATCCGAATAATGTCGGACAACCTTACCGATATCTTTACATCGGCGCCGCCGATTCTCCCACTGGGAATGCTCCTTTGCAAGCTATTTTCAAAGTTGATTTTGTGACTGATGAAAGGCAAGTGTGGAGTGTGGCGCCGCGCGGTTTTGCTGGGGAACCGGTGTTTGTACCTCGTCCCGATGCTGTGGCGGAGGATGACGGCTGGCTGCTGGTTTTGATGTATGATGCAGCTAATCATCGATCGACCTTAGCGATTCTAGATGCCAGCGACATCACCAAAGGCCCCGTAGCGCGCCTACATTTAAAACAGCACATTCCCTACGGTTTGCACGGCAGTTTTACACCAAATGTATTGCTTCCTATCGGTTCGTAGTACGTTCCTAAGAGTCGGCAATTAAAATCGCGAATAGACAAACAAAGTCCGCCTCTTACACGGTGCCCTGAAACCGGGTTTTTTACCAAAATACTTGCTTACTAGCCGAAGTCCTGGTAAAAAACCCGGTTTCTTTAGTTTTTGTGCATAATTTCTTAACAATTCAATACATAAAACATCTATAATAAATGCAAACTGTCAATAAAATCAATCTCAAAAAAACACTTATTTTAATTTGCAGCATCGCCGTAAGTTTGGCAATTATCTTATCTATTTACTCTCACAATGCTAACGCCCAAGAGCCTTACAAACCCTCTCCAGACAGCACTGTAACCCCCAAAGGCTTGGTTGAGGTCAAAATGACGGTAATTGGGGTAGACCCGATTAAAAACGAATTAGAAACCCGCTTGCAGTTTGAACTCAAAGGTATCTATAAAAAAGGGCCAACTTACCCGGCTCAAGACTTGTTAATGACAGTTAACGGCGCCAATGTAGAAGATTCGGAAATCACCTTTAAAGAAGGCAAGCCGATGATTGTACCTGCATTAAAGTTTAACTTAGTCAAGGGAAAAATCAACAATTATCCGTTTGATACGCATATTGCTAAAGTGGCTATTTCAATCGACCCGCTGGCTTCAATTGGTAAAAAATTTGCTCCCTTTGAACTAAATCCCGTGCCACTGGAATTTAAGTTTAATGCCGATGTTCCCGGTTTTGACATCAGTTATAAGCCGATGGAAGAAAACTCGTCTATCTTTATCTATATCGATGTTTCTGCAACTCGCTCGATTCCGGTGAAATTCTTTGCTTTAGTGATTATTGTCATCATGTGGGTGCTGTCAATTATGGCACTTTTGCTAGCCTTGAAAGTCATGCAATCCGGCAAGTTGCCGGAAGTGGGAATGCTGAGTTGGACTGCTGTGATGCTGTTTGCTTTTCCCGCGATTCGTAACGCCCAGCCGGGGGTGCCGCCAGTGGGAACTGCTAGCGATTTTCTGTCGTTTTTTTGGACGGAAATTATTGTTGTAGTAGCGTTGGTGATTATCGGTAGCTGTTGGTTGAAGCGGTATCATCCGCCGGTTGATGAGTAAACCCGCCCCGACATAACTCTTGGGTGGGGGCGGGTTTTTGAGATTTTCGATTATTGCTTGAGATTGTTGGTGAACCCGCCCCTACA
>JAYUGZ010000202.1:0-2105 GCA_043767465.1 Cyanobacteriota bacterium | reverse complement strand
AGGTCAACTGTGACGACTTCGATTTCGGCTTCGCGGGCGAGGTGCTCGATGCGGACGCGAGCTTGTCCCCGGACAAAGTAGGGAATATTTTTCAGCTTGGCCTTGGCTTCGGGTGTCCATTTTAAATCGTCGGAAAATTCGGAATCTGGCATGGCGTATTGGGCGATCGACTACAAGCCTTCTTTTGTCTGGTTTTGAGGGAAAGCCTGGATGTATTAAATTTACCATAAGTGCGATCGGGCTTGTAGTCGATCGCTCTGGATTAAATTACTGACCTAAAATAGCCGACGCTTCTTCTAAAAGCTGACTCTGCTCTTGTCGAATTGCCTCCAACCTTGTCAAAATATTAGCAAGTCGTTCCTGAGATTCCAAACTGTTTGATTCAACTCTCCTCAATTGTAAAGCTGAATTATTATTTTCTTCCGGCTTCTTTGAAACCAATGAGTTTACAGCCACTCCACCGAGATTACTTACAGATTTAGAGCCAACACTGAAAACCCCTTGCATAAATTTTCCAGGGATTTGCAAAATAGATAACCATCCTTCTGCAAAAAAGCTACCTAAAGCCTGGAAAAAACCCAATATAATGAATATAAATAGCAGCAGCATTGCTAACCCGATCAGCGGATGACTCACCAACCATAAGATTACAGGATGAGAATCCATCCAATCTTTGATAGTAGTATAGAACGCACTTTTAATGGCCTCTGAAGCCGCACCGCTAATATTTTCAGCCCGGTCAATGCTATCTTGCAATGAAGCCTTAGCCTTTTCTGTTGCTTGAGTTACACTGTCTACAGCTTGGCTAGTCGTTTGATTCAGAGTATTGACCGCAGAGTTAGTAGTTTGATTAATAGTTTGTTTAGCAGCGGCGGCAGAGTGAGAAACAGCATCAACAGCTTTGTTGGTGGTTTCACTAACACGAGTAACTGCTTGAAGAGCAACTTCAGATAGAGAATTCCTCGCTTTTTCTGTTGTCTCGGCTACATTACCTAAAGCATTGTTCGTAGCTTGATTAACAGAATTGACAGCAGAATTAGTAGTTTGAGTCAGAGCTTCTTTTGCCTTGTCCGCAGATTCGGAGAGAGAAGATTTAGCTTGTGCTGTTGCTTCGGAAACAGAATCCACTGCTTTTCCGACTTGTTCCGTCAAAAATCCTTTCGTTTTTTGAAAGCTTTGAGAAACATCAGGCATTGCTACTTCCATAGTAAGTGACCTCCATCAACCTAATTTACTGTTTTCAAATGATTGTATTATAGCTGCTATTTTTAATATTCATAATCAAATACGGTTCAGGTTCAGTTAATGTTTTTTTGTGATTGCGAGCGAATAGAGAAACAATCGCAGTATCTGTTTTTCAAAGGGTTTTGTCTCCATGAGTGTCTTATCCCAAGCGTATTGAGTCATAATCTGAGTTAATCTGCTCAAAAAAAAGCTCCCGCTGTTAAGCAGGAGCTTTTTTCGATTAGACAATCAAATCAAGATAAGGTCGATGATTAGTCCAAATCAGGCATAGAAAGTACCGCTTCATTCTCGCGATTGATACCTCTCTCAAAACCAGCGACAGCCGCGCGAGCGCGACCCGCGTGCCACAAGTGGCCGATTAAGAAGAAGAAACCCATCACAAAGTGGAAACAAGACAGCCAAGAACGAGGAGACGTGAAGTTAAACGAGTTAACTTCAGTAGCCACGCCGCCCACAGAGTTCAAAGAACCCAAAGGAGCGTGAGTCATGTACTCAGCAGCGCGGCGAGCTTGCCAAGGCTGAATATCGTTCTTGATTTTGTTCAAGTCCAAACCGTTAGTACCACGCAAAGGTTCCAACCAAGGGCCTTGGAAATCCCAGAAACGCATCGTTTCACCGCCGAAAATGATTTCGCCAGTAGGAGAGCGCATCAGGTACTTACCCAGACCGGTAGGGCCTTGTGCAGAACCGACGTTAGCACCCAAGCGTTGGTCGCGGATCAGGAAGGTCAAAGCTTGCGCTTGAGAAGCTTCCGGGCCCGTCGGGCCGTAAAATTCGCTAGGGTAAGCAGTGTTGTTGAACCAGACAAAGCAGCAAGCGATGAAGCCCATGAGGGACAAAGCGCCCAAGCTGTAAGACAG
>JAYUGZ010000201.1:0-5295 GCA_043767465.1 Cyanobacteriota bacterium | reverse complement strand
TGCTCACTATCATAATCCACCAGACTATCTTGTTTTAGAGCCAGAAGATACAACCCAAAGAACCGCAAATCTACAACAAACAAATACTAATGGTTATAAGTTCCAAGGTTCTGCCAATGAGCTTTTAGAGGCTCAAAAGATGGTTGATTCATGGGGGTCTGAAGCGAAAAATTACAAGCCAACTAGAGAGTATCAGCGGCTTCTACGTGAGTTATTGATACGGTATAAATACAGGCTAGACACTAATTTTGCGAAAATGGATAGAATTGCACATCCTGGCATTGAGGAGTTTAAGAAACGTATTTATAACGTTCAAGTTTCCGGCATGACAGTTGGGCAATGGAACAAGCTTTTATCAAGTCGTCGAGAAGATAGTATCAAAAAATCACTCCAAGAGCATCTAGAAATTAGAGAAGAGAGTATTGATGAACTTCTTGATTAAATCGCTGAACTCCATAATAGAAGTAGTCTGGATCTATCTCACAAGAGTAGGCTTTACGGTTAATTTTTCGGGCTGCCAAAGATGCACTAAACAATCCCCCAAAAGGTTCCCAGACCACATCATATTCATCACTTGATGATTCAACAATTATATTCATCAAATCGAGAGGTTTCTGGTTAAGGTGCAATGCCTTGCCGGAACTTATCTTAACCCTTTCATCACCTCGTAGAGCTTGACGTTCCCATACATTAGTAAAACCATGAGGGCATCTAAACTTCGATCGCATTTTACTCCATTCTTTCCCTGTCAAGGATTGATGTCCGTTTAGATAAAAATAAGGTTTTCCTTCAGCGCTACCATGCTCATTCGCATAATTTACTAGCCTTTCAAACATCTCAGGAGGTGGAAAGTACCATAAATGCCCTTGATCAAAATACTTCCTCGTGGCAGCATTGGCCACACCACAGGCATCATTTGCCCGTCGTAACGGCAATCTAGAGCGTTTCCATTCATTCAGTAACCAAGCTTTTAAGGTAAGTCCATTCAATTTAACCTCCCTTACATATTGGACACAGACTTCTGTAACTACGGGAAATCTGCGAATTTTTGCTGTGTTCACATTTCCCGCAATATGCGCTTTACCCTTATTCCAAACATTGCAGTTAACATATCGCCAGCCATATTTTTCTAAAATTGGATGTACAACAGCCCAGCCAATTTCTGAGTTCCAAAACCAGAGCGTAGTACATGGCATTGCTGCTTTTGACCATTCTTCGATATGAGGCTGATACCAATTTGGTAAATCAATGTGATCCGATGTATCCCCTTCAAAACCGAGAACACCATAAGCTCCGTCTGAAACAATTACAGTAGGTTTCTCCCAGTCTTTATAATGTTCAAGACTATTGCCTAGAAATAAAGAAACGTATTCATCACTCCACTCGGAAAAGTTAATTTTGGTATTTAGATTAACTACTTTGCCACGACCAACTGTACTTGTAGCTTTACTTTTTAAGATTTTTGTAGCACTACCTTCTGGATTAGATGGACTCATAGATTTTTGTGGTTCTTTCAATGACATCTGCAACTTTATCCCATTTTAGGATAATTACATGGTAAGCGACACTAAAATTAATGGATCGCATTTCATCTGTAAGGTGCATCAGATATTTAAACCCTCAATAATCGTTATCAAAGCTCACCTGACGCACCCTACAATTTTATCTTAGTATGCCAATTCGTAATTCCTGTTAGTATTAACTCACAGCTACAGCCTCCCCCAAAGGATGTTGTTCTAAAACAGCTTTCAAATACTTCCCAGTATAAGAACGAGCATTAGCCGCCACATCCTCCGGCGTTCCAGCCACAATAATCTCGCCGCCCTTATCTCCACCTTCTGGCCCCAAATCGATCGCCCAATCGCAGCACCGAATCACATCTAAATTGTGTTCGATGACCAAAATTGAATTCCCCTTATCCACCAATCTTTGCAGCACATTTAACAAATGGTGAACGTCATAAAACGACAAACCAGTCGTCGGTTCATCAATCAAATAAAGCGTCTTCCCAGTAGCGCGGCGCGACAATTCCGTTGCCAATTTCACCCGCTGTGCTTCGCCACCAGAAAGCGTCGGTGCGGGCTGTCCCAACTGAATGTAACCCAAACCAACATCAAGCAAAGTTTGCAGTCTCATGGCCGCCCTGGGAATATTTTTAAACATCTCCAAAGCTTCCTCAACAGTCATGTTCAAAACATCAGAAATCGACTTGCCTTTGTACTTCACCTGCAACGTTTCTCGGTTGTAGCGCGCACCTTTACAAACCTCGCACTGCACGTAAACATCCGGCAAAAAATTCATCGAAATCACATTCACCCCTTGGCCGCCACAAGCTTCGCACCTTCCCCCTTTTACGTTAAAAGAAAACTGCCCCGCTTTGTAACCTCTTGCCTTCGCTTCAATGGTTTCGCAAAATAAATCCCGAATCACATCAAAGACTCCCGTGTAAGTAGCAGGATTAGAACGCGGAGTGCGGCCGATGGGAGATTGATCGATGACTATTACCTTATCAACCACATCCTCTAGAGACCGTTCGCCCTTGGTTTTGAGGGCTTCCATGTCAGTCGGTAAAGGAACTTTTTTGGTGAGATAGTGTTGCAGTGATGGGTACAACAATTCATTGATTAAAGTTGATTTTCCCGAACCGGAAACCCCGGTCACGCATACGAGTTTTCCCAGCGGAAATTCCACGTCTACATTTTTTAAATTGTTGCGCGTCGCATTTTTGATCGAGAGAGCTTTGCCGTTGCCTTTTCTCCTTTCATTGGGAGTTTCAATTACTCGTTTTCCCGACAGATAAGCACCAGTCAAAGATTCTTCTGCCGCTAGCAAGTTTTCTAAACTTCCTTGCGAGATGATTTTGCCGCCGTGAACGCCGGCGCCAGGGCCGATATCGACAATGTGATCGGCGGCGCGCATGGTTTCTTCATCGTGTTCTACGACAATTAAAGTATTGCCTAAATCGCGCAATTTTGTTAAGGTTTGCAGCAGGCGAAAATTGTCTCTTTGGTGCAGTCCGATGCTGGGTTCGTCCAAAACGTAGAGGACGCCGGTCAAACCCGAACCGATTTGAGTGGCGAGGCGAATTCGCTGGGCTTCTCCGCCGGAAAGCGTCATTGCTGCGCGGTCTAAGGTCAGGTAATCTAACCCGACATCGAGCAAAAATTGCAATCTTGCTTTGATTTCTCTGAGGGCTAAATCGGATATTTGGAATTGCCGATCGCTCAATCCCAAATTATCCATTCTCTCCCGACATTCGCGAATCGAAATACCCGTCAAATCCACAATTCCGTACTGTCCCAACCGCACCGCCAGCGCCTCTGGTTTCAACCGTTTGCCGCGACAAACGCCGCAAGAGCGATCGACTCGATACTGTTCCAACTTCTGTTTGATCAAATCAGACCCAGTATCGTCGTACTGGCGCTGCAACATGGAAATTACGCCCTTAAAATCTCTCCTCAAATCGGTGCTACCGGAGTCTCGCTTCTTGCTTTCGGCGGTACGCTTTTCCTCATTACCGTATAAAATCACCCGCTGATGTTCTGGCTTCAAGCGGAACCAAGGAGTGTCGATATCAAACCCGCAAGCATCGGCAACACTGCACAGCAAAGAGAGATAATAGGAATTGTCTTTGTCTGACCAAGGCGCGATCGCACAATAAAGAGGCGCTTTCTCGTCGGGAATCACCAACTCCGGCGCAAAAGTCCGCAAACTCCCCAAACCGTGGCAGTTTGGACAGGCGCCGTAGGGCGAATTGAACGAAAATAAGCGGGGCGAAAGTTCTTCCATCACCGCGCCGTGTTCGGGACAAGCAAAGTTTTCGGAAAATACGATGGGCGGATTTGGTTCGGAATTTTCGTCAGCCGGTAACTCTTCAATTATCGCAATTCCCTCAGAATGGCGCAGACAAGTTGCCAGAGAATCCACTAAACGTTCTTCTAAACCTGGTTTTTTAATTAACCTGTCAACAACGATTTCGATGTTATGCGTATGATTTTTATCTAATTCGATATTTTCCGATAGTTCTAAAATTTCTCCGTTAACTTTGACGCGAATAAATCCTTCGGAAGCTAAACTCGACAATAATTTGCGGTGAGTGCCTTTTTTTCCGCGTACAACAGGCGCCAGAAGGTGAAAGCGAGTGCCGTCTGGAAGGGCCATGACTCGATCGCACATTTCATCAATTGTCTGTGGCGCAATGCAGCGATCGCAAATTGGACAGTGCGGTTCGCCAGCTCTGCCGTAGAGCAATCTGAGATAATCGTAAATTTCTGTAACAGTGCCGACAGTCGATCGCGGGTTGTGAGAAGTTGACTTTTGGTCGATCGAGATAGCCGGACTCAACCCTTCGATCGCGTCTACATCCGGTTTATCCAACTGTCCCAAAAACTGGCGCGCGTAGGCGCTGAGAGACTCCACGTAGCGGCGCTGTCCCTCGGCAAAAATTGTATCGAAAGCCAGGGAAGACTTACCGGAACCGGAGACACCAGTAAACACGATCAGTCGATCGCGCGGCAGTTCCAGATCGATATTCTTGAGGTTGTGCTGTCTCGCACCGCGAATCCGAATTGTATTTTGGCTGTTGGAGTTAGAACTCGTCACCTGATGCCCGTTGTGGGATGCACTTGACTGGCTTTTTGAGGTTTTGGCGCGTTGGGACATGAGAGTAGTGCAAAACAGTGCTTAACCATCTTAGCGCTGCCTTTGGAATAGCTGGCATCCAAAGTCAATAAGCTCAGAGAATTGTCAAATAGGTTTCCGTCGGCCCATCGGGCAAAACCTTCAAACTTTGATTTTTCAAATCCACTTCAATTCCCAGGGCTTCCATCGGAATCACGCCTAAAAGCGGAGTTTTCCCCTCTGGCAATTCCAGACACTCAAAAGTCCCTTCGCGCCCGCACAGAAAAATCGAAGCATCCCGAAAAATCCTCGCCTCGCTAATGCCCGTAGCTGTTTCCACAACCACTTGCTTGAGAATTTTCAAACCCAGTCTAGCAATGACATCTTTAGGCAAACACAAAGTAGTCGCGCCTGTATCCACTAGAACATTTTCTAGAGTAACAGACCTGACTTGCTCGATTGGAATCATACCATCTTCTGCTTTTCCTTCATCCAGCCGATTCCTAATTACTAGGGTTGTTGTAACTTTTCCCATGAGGTTTTCGGTAGTTGACTGCATAATTTTCATCTGAAAAATTGCTTCCTTAATTTTAGCATACAATAAGCCTCTTGCTAAAGTCCTTTTAATCATTTTTTATGACGATGCTCAGAGCAACGTCCCACAAGAAAAAAATG
>JAYUGZ010000200.1:0-2105 GCA_043767465.1 Cyanobacteriota bacterium | reverse complement strand
TCTCCTAATTTCTACACTGCCGTCTCCTAATTTCTACACTGCCGTCTCCTAATTTCTACACTGCCGTCTCCTAATTTCTACACTGCCGTCTCCTAATTTCTACTAATAATTCCGATGCAACCGGAAATGATATTACTCCTCCCATCTAAAATCTCAAGTCTCAAATCGATTCACTTCCCTGCTTCGCCAATAACGCACTTCCATAGGCAGCAGCAGTATGAACGGGAGTCACCACAGGCACTTTCAAATAACGCTGACGCATCGCACTCCAAACCGGATTTTTGGCGCCGCCGCCAGCAGTATAAACCTTTGTCAAAGGAGTCGCACCCAATTCTTGCAATAATTGATATCCCCGCGCTTCAATCCGCGCTATGCTTTCTAGCAAACCGTGCAGAAATTCCACTGAATCAGTTGGACGCGGTTCGAGTCTAGGCGGCAAATTCGGGTCATTAATCGGAAAGCGATCGCCCTTTTTTAACAATGGGTAATAATCGAGCAAACTCTCTTTTTCTGCATCAATCTTTTTGCTCAAACTCTCCAATTCAGTATCAGTAAAAAAGTGTCGCAGCACCGCACCTCCCGTATTAGAAGCACCTCCAACCAACCACAAATCGCCTGCCAGGGCGGGCACGGGGAGGGCGGGCACGGGGGCACCGCCCCTACAAAGGGGAGGGAAACGATGACTGTAAATCCCGTATCTAGAATCATCTACGCGGGTATGACTTAATAGTTTGACTGCTAGTGTCGAACCGAGAGAAGTTACTGCTTCCCCCGGAGAATTGACACCGCTAGCTAGAAATGCTGCGATGCTATCGGTTGTCCCAGCATAAACTGTACAATGGCGGGGAAATCCGAAGCGATCGCCCAATTCGACTTTAACCTTCCCCACAGGCGTGCCCGGTGCGACAACTTGCGGCAATTTAGGCGTTACAGCGCCCGCAATTCCCTGGATCAACCAATCGGGATAGCACAAAGTATCAACATCAAAACCGAGTTTTAAAGCATTGTGATAGTCGCTAATTCCTAATTTTCCGTGCAGCAAAAACGCCAACCAATCGGCTTGATGCAGGAAAACCGTAGGGGCGGTGGATGGTGCGTGCCCGCCCTCCTGCCACCACAGGAGTTTGGCGAGGCTGGATGTGGCGCTTAAGACTGTGTGGTTGTCAGGGGCGATCGCCCTTAACCTCTTTATAACCGCTGCACCGCGCGCATCGTTGTATAAAATCGGTTCGCATACCGGTACACCGTCAGTATCGCACAACATGACTGTGGAGGATGTGCCGTCAAGGGCGATCGCGCTTACCTGATTGCGGATGGTTGCGGGGATTTGCTCAATTACAGCCGAGAGTGCATTTTGCCACACCGAGGGCAATTCCGGCTGTTGTGCGTCGCCAAAAGTATGTTCTGTCTCACAATGTATCGTACCCTGGGAGTCGATGATTGTCGATCGAGCGCCCGTAGTACCAAAATCTATTCCCAAATAAAGATTCATTTACCACTCCCGCGAATTTTCCCATATCTCAGAAACCGGGTTTTTTTACGAAAATCTTTCGTTGTCACCCACAGATTAGATAAAAAACCCGGTTTCTTTGGCCTTAGTGCGTAAGTTCACGGCTTAAGCATGGGGGCGAGAAACCCGGTTTCTACGAGTTTTGCGTTGAGTGACGAGAAATCTAGCAAGAAACCGGGTTTCTGAGATTATCGTGCTTCTACATAGTCACAAAGCGTAGTTGGTTCGGGAATCGGTAAACCTTCTTCTCGCAATCCTTCTAAGTGAAATTCTATTGCTTCTTTAATTTGCTGCTGTACTTCCGCAAGGGTAGCGCCTGTTGCTGCACATCCGGGTAAATCGGGTGGATATGCTGAATAGTTATTCGGTGTTTTTTCAATGACGATGGCATAACGCATTAGTTGAGATCCTCATCTTGATGATTGGTTTCGACTTCGTTAGGTTCTTGTTGCTCTTTAACTTCTTTGAATTGAGCTTGTTTGAGAATATTATTGGATGTACCAGGAGCCTAATCGTCAGATGGTTTACCGGGAACTGTAACTAAACCGGATTTGGTAGGATGTTTGTACTGGCGGTGACTCCCTCGCGTTCGGGC
>JAYUGZ010000199.1:0-5303 GCA_043767465.1 Cyanobacteriota bacterium | reverse complement strand
TCCGCATCAATTTCATAGGAATGAAGTCCGAACGATCGAACCTTATAATCGTTATTTTTGCGGATACTCTCTAATCTGTAATTCGGAATAAAATAAGAATTTTTGAGTTAAAAGTATCAAATTTTTAACTCAAAATCATGGGGCGGGAACTCTTCGTGCCGCCCCTACAAATGTCCTTAAGGTTTCGGTAGCGCACCTTCTGGACTGGGAGAACTTGACGGTTCTGGACTGGGAGAAGCAGCAGGGTTGGGACTCGCTTTTTCTGCCGCAGGAGAAGGCGAAGGAGTGCCGCTAGCTAACTGATTAATTTGGTCTTTATAGTTAGGTGGAGCTAACTCAGTAGCTTTATCAAACAGCGTTTTTGCCTCGTCTGTTTTGCCCTGTTCCTTCAACACGATCGCCTTTGCTAAAGTTGGGCGAAAATCTTTCGGATTATTCTTAGCCGATTCGTCGTAAATCGCGATCGCCTCCGGGTAGCGCTTCTGCACAGCATAAACCTGCCCCAAAATCAACTGCACCGAAGTTGTATCAATACTTCCAGGTTTTGCCTGATTCGCACCCGGAGCAGCCTTCAGCGTATCTTGCAGCAGTCCGATCGCAGCTTCGGGCCGTTGCTGCACCAACAGCAAATTCACCAATCCCTGCAAAGCCGCAATCTCCCCAGGCTTAGACGCTAAAATAGACCGATAAGCCTGAGCGGCTCCTTCGCGATCGCCCGTGCGTTCCTTCGCCTGAGCTAGCAAAATCCCGTATTCCGTAGTGTCAGGATTCAGCTTAGCCAACTTTTCCAAAGTCGGCACCACATCCTTAATCTCCCCCACTCCTTGTCCGATCAACTCCAGTCGCACCTGCAACAATCCCCGCAGAGCCGTTACATTGTCAGGTTCGCGCTGCAAAACCAATTCGTACCCTCTCACCTGATCTTGCAGCAACTGCGATTGCTTTTCGCTAGACTGCGCGGTCTGAGTTGGGGTTGGAGTCGATCGACTTTGCGCTTGGTTGCCCTTGAGAATAATGTCCAAAAGTGGTGGAAGCAAACTAAATCCCACAAAAGCGACGATCGCCAGCACCACTACCACACTAATCAACCCACGACGCTTGTTTGCTTTTTCCATAATTCAACTATCCCAACTTAAAATCTACTATTTTCTAAGAATTAACGCATCGCCACGGGGCATCTGCAATTTCACCAGATCCATGCAACCATAAAAGTTCTTAACTTGAAAGTCCCAATTCACAAACCAGTCTTTTGCTTGCAGCTAATATGGTAACAGACCCACAACTCCAGGTTAGCCAAATAATTTTGGACACTCATACCTGCGGCCCCCAAGGACTGCGGTTTGCGTCCAATGAGAGTTTGGTGAAGCTCAAAATTACCAAAAAGATGGCGGATCGACCCGCTAGGTAATTGGATTAAGTAAAATAGGCAAGCTGAATATCCTAAATGCTACAAGCTGGCAACGCCATCTTTCGCGCGATCGACCCGCTCCTGGGGTTGACAAATCTCAAACTCCTTGCTGGCAAAGAGGTGGAGATTTGCTAACCCCAGCGGGTTCTAGCGTTGAAAGTTGGCGTTGACGGGTCAAAACCAAACTTTCCGGCGCAAGCCCCAAGTCAGGTGCTAGTAGTATTTAAAGCAGTTTCTTCAGTTTATTCCTAATTTCCCTCAAGGGATGTGTCTCCGCTGCAAGGAGTTTTTTATGAACCCCTCTCCGAACCGGTCTTCCAAATCGTCCAAATCTACTTCTACTCGCAAGGCTCAGCCAAGCGAGCCAGCCGTGAATCAGCCCGCAGTTACAGCCTCCGTGCCCGAGACACCAGACGAAAGTCCCGTGCCTGCCGCGTCGGCTGCACCTGTTGACCAAAATCAACCGCTAACGCCAACAGAGACCTCAGCGCCAACGGACGCCCCAGCGCCAACAGAGGCCCCACCGCCAACGGACTCGCTGCAACGACCGCGCCACAATTATCCCCTCGATCGGGACAAAACAAAGCCAAAAGACCCGCCTAGCAATCCTCCTGCATCCTCGGAGCCACAATCGGCGCCTCCAGCGATCGCACCCCTGGCAACCGCCGAGCCTGCCGCTAGCGAAAGTCAGGCCGATGGCATACCTTCGGTGATGCGCCAACATCCTATTCCCCCCCCCAGCGAACCCAGACAGTACCGAGCTGTTGGTTTGGTGCGGGGCCGCTACACGCAATCTGAAGAGCAATTTACCCGGGGTATGCTGATCGCTGCCGACGGAACTGCGATCGATGCAGTTCTGCTCGGTAGAGTCATGAGTTTAGTCAAAAATCACCTGGATCTGGAACAAGAACACCTATGGGTGGTCTATCCCCGCACCAGGCAAGAAGATGGCAACTTGCACGCCCAAATTATGGGAGTTTGGGAGCCGGAAACGCTCAAAAAATCTGCGGAACCGGACTCTGACGATGAAAACCTCGAAGCAGGAGAGATTGAGACTAGCGCCGAAGTATCAACCGCATCTTTGTCGCCCTCGGAACCTGATGTTGAAGATGGCTATTTTTCGATTCGAGGCGAGGTGATTTATCAACAATCGCAAGAGGAAGAAAAGTATCTCATCGTCAAAATCAAGCAAGCTCCCCGCAAGAATGACGACAAGATGAAGTTTTTTAAGCTGAAACTCAAGGGAGATGTAGGCACAAAGGCGATCGGCTTTTTTTGGGATTTCCACGTCAAATTGAAAGCTGACAGTCTGATGATCGAGCAGGCTAACAATATTGGCGCACTACCGATTAAGAAGCGGAAATTCCCCCCCGGAAGCAAGCCACCTGGTGGCTTCAGAGGAGGGGGAAGCAAGCGTCCCTTTACTCCTAAACCCAGCGGTGACGGCTCTCCTATAGAACGTCCTACCATCAAGTCCGCAGCAGGAGCAGCAGCAGCAGCACCTGCTGTCCCCAAGGAACCTCTTCCTAAGCCGGTGAAGAAGCCTAAGCCAGTTGAGGAATAAGCCGATTTGAGATTTGAGATTTGAGATTTTGGATTAGTCTTGGACGCACTGATCTAAAATTGCCAAATCGCCAATCTAAAATTGTTTATTCGAGCCTGACTTGGGCGCCCCACAAATCTTGCGGGAGAAACACTCTGTCGGTAGGTAAGGAAGCAACTGGGGCCGTCAGGGTAAATTGACCAGCTTCAATTTGCTGCTTCAATTCCACTGCTACTTGCCGCGAGAGAAACATACTCGCAAGGGGGGCGGCCCGCACTGGTTTGCCCTCGATGAGAATGCGACCGGTTTTTAATTGAGCGTAACTGACTAAACCGAATGTGGGACGAACGCGCCGGGGGATAGAGAAATCTACCACCGGCGCGACTATTTTTTTGTCTGAGACTGCGCAGTGGGCGACGACTGTTTCGTTTAAGACTGGAAAGGGGATGCCGACTCCCAGCATCAGGGATGGGCCGTAGTTTTTGAAGTAGCAGCCGCGCACCCATTTTGAGTTCATCTGTTTGGCGTCGCCGATGAGTGCCAGGGTGGCGGCTGGGCCAATGGGAGTGCCGTTGGGTTGCCGTTTTTGCAGCGGGAAGTGCTGCGTTCCTTCCCAAGTGATGTAGCCCTGAGCGCCTCCTAGGAAGATGCGAGTGCCGATGCCGATGATTTCGAGGTGGGGGTCGTTTAGCAGCGGCGACATGGCTCCCAGGCTCGAATAGACGGCGTTGCCGAGGTTCGGTTGCAGGGGGCCGAGGTAGGTGAACAGCGGGCGATCGCCCCCGTTGACTCCCACAATAAAGTTTTGATAGGCGTTCCGGGGATTGAATAGATAAAACTGGTTGATGGTATCGCGGGTAATTGTGGTTTCAAAGGAGGCGCGGGGGTAGCAGTCTGTGACTTGCCCCAACGCTCGCAACTGCACGGGTTTGCCCGCGATTAAGTCTTCGATGACGTGTCCGCCGCCCCGTTCCCGGGATTCTTCGCCGTCTTCGGCTACTTGGGTGGCTCCCAAGTACAGGTCTACGGCGCCGAAGCCGGAGTAGGCTAAAACGCCGTCTAGCCAGCACTGGCGGATTTTGATCGGGGGGTCGGTATGGCCGAGGTTGATGATGGCGCCGGATGATTCCATCGGCTCGAAGGTACCGGTGGTAATCACATCGACTTCTTTGGCTGCTTGGGTAATGCTGGTTTCTTGGACTCTACTTTTGAGCTCTTCGATTGTCCAGACTGTGGCTTTGCCTTGGCTGATTTTATCGTTGATTTCGTCGATCGTTCTCATAATTTTAGTTTTTAGATATTAGATTTTAGTTTGGTGGAATATCGATCGGGAAAATGTTGTTTTGGCGATCGGTCTGGGTTTGAGAACACAGCAAAATGTTATAACAGAGATCTGGATTATCTTATAAATAACATAAGGAGCGATCGGCATGACTCAAGCGATATTAAAACCAGTCACGTTCGATGAATTTATTGACTGGTATCCTGAAAATTCCGAAAATCGTTACGAACTGCACAATGGAGCTATTGTTGAGATGCCTAAAGCCACCGGAGAACATTCAGAAGTAGCAGGCTTCCTCTGCCTGAAGCTAGGGATAGCAATCGAGAGGCTGGGGTTGCCCTACTTTGTGCCCAAGGAATGTGTTGTCAAAGCTGATAACGAGCGCTCTGGTTACGAACCGGATGCGATAGTTTTGGACAGACAAGGGACGAACAGCGAACCAAGATGGAAAAATGAATCTATCATTACAATGGGTAGTTCTGTTCGGCTAATTGTCGAAGTTGTCAGTACCAATTGGCAGGATGATTACGGTCATAAATTGGTTGATTACGAAGCTTTAGGCATTTCTGAATACTGGATTGCAGACTATTTGGGACTTGGTGGCAGACGCTATATTGGCAATCCGAAACAACCTACTTTCTTTGTTCACCATTTGGTTGACGGCGAGTATCAAATCAGTCAGTTTCGGGGGAGCGATCGGGTTTTGTCGCCCACATTTCCAGAGTTGAATTTGACGGTGCAACAGATTTTTAGCGCTGGACAAGATGCGGTTTAAAATGCTAGACTAGAAGATAGCGATTTATCAGAGTCGGCGATTTAAATCGCTCCTATAAAAACAAAGTCCGCCTGCGCGGACTAAAAAATAACCTGCTATTTAAGCCAGATTTATGATTAGTAAAAACCTCAATTATTGATGGTCAGGAGCGTCCTTTTCTGCATCATCCGAGATGTCGGCTTTGTGTTCCTGTAACTTTTCTTGCCTGCTTTCGGTGACTCCTATAGCTTCATACTCTTCGTGGATAGCAGAATCTATTGCTGCCAAGGTTTTAGGACTGGCTTCCCACTGGTTG
>JAYUGZ010000198.1:0-2111 GCA_043767465.1 Cyanobacteriota bacterium | reverse complement strand
ACACTTGTTGTTTCTCAAGTCAGAATGCCCGCCGATATCTAACTCACTTTTGAACGCATCTGCGAGGTACGGATGATGGATGGAATTAATGCGGCTGTGCGTACAAAGCACAGTCTGTTTGTTTGCACTGCTTGCGCGAGTGTTTGGAAAAACGGTAAGCGCGAAGGTAAAAGCGGTGGCCAACAATTTATGGAAGATTTATCGAAACTCGCTCAAGATTGGGAGTTGTCTGATAAGTTTGAGATTCAAGAAGTTGAGTGCGTGAGTGCTTGCAGTCACTCTTGTGCGGTGTCTTTTGCTGCTGCTGGAAAGTACACTTATCTGTTTGGTGATTTGCCCGCAAATGAGCCGGAAAGTGTCGAGGCTGTACTGGAATGCGCGGGTCAATACTATGCTAAATCGGATGGTTTGTTGCCTTGGGCTGAACGTCCTCAAGCTTTGAAGAAAGGTATTTTGGCGAAGATTCCGCCGCTGCGAAATTAAGCTCTTTCCTTCCAGGCTTTGCCCATCGGCGGTAACTAAGGCCACCAATCCGCCAGGGACTTAAGTCCCTGGCTAATAGCGAAAGTCCTCTAAAGAGGACTGAGAATAAAAATTTTAAACTCATTAGTCCTCTTGAGAGGACTTTCGCTTTGAGGCCGGGGTTTAAACCCCTGCCGGACTGTCGGTTTAACGAGTTTCCTGTCAGCAATTGACTGACCAAAAATTGAAAGATATTCAATCACACTACAACAACATTATCAATGCACAAAATTCCTGTTACAGTCATTACTGGTTTTCTCGGTAGCGGCAAAACTACTCTAATTCGCCACTTATTGCAAAACAATCAAGGCCGCCGCATTGCTGTTTTAGTTAATGAATTTGGCGAAATTGGCATTGATGGAGAATTGCTGCGCGATTGCCAAGTTTGCGATGATGAAGAAAGTGTTACCAGCAATATTGTAGAATTAACGAATGGTTGTCTTTGCTGCACTGTTCAAGAGGAATTCTTGCCGACTATGCAGGAATTGTTGAAGCGCAAAGACCAAATTGATTGTATCTTAATTGAGACTTCTGGCCTGGCACTTCCTAAGCCTTTGATTCAAGCTTTTCGCTGGCCGGAAATTCGCACGGGCGCGACTGTTGATGGTGTGGTTGCTGTTGTTGATTGCGAAGCTATTGCTAGCGGTAATTTTGTGGGCGATATCGATGCTTTGATGGCGCAGCGGCAGGCTGATTCGAGTTTGGATCACGAAACGCCGATCGAGGAATTGTTTGAAGACCAGTTGGGCTGTGCCGATATGGTACTGTTAACGAAGGTCGATCGCGTAAATGAAGAAACTCAACAGAAAGTTCAAACCTGGTTACAGCAAGAGTTACGCCCGAGTGTAAAAATTGTGCCTTGCAAGGGTGGCGAAATTAACCCCGATGTGCTGTTGGGATTTAATGCGGCGGTTGAGGATGATTTGGAGTCCCGCCCGAGTCACCACGACACGGAAGAGGAACACGAGCACGATGATGATATTAACTCGACTTTCTTTATTGCCGATCGCGAATTTGAACCTGACGAGTTAGTCAAAAAACTGAAAACCTTGATGGAAAGTCAAGAAATCTATCGGATTAAAGGGTTTGTGGCGGTTCCGAACAAAGCGATGCGGATGGTGTTGCAAGGTGTGGGCGATCGGATAGAATATTTTTACGATCGACCTTGGCAACCTTCGGAACTTCGGCAAACTAAACTGGTGTTTATTGGTCGAGAGCTCGATCGCGATCGAATTGCAGCTATAATTGGCAATTAATTATCATCTGGCAAGTTCGCGGGGGCGGGCGGGTTTACGAGATTATCGGTTTTCGGCAAATATTGTTGGTAAAACCCGCCCCTACAGGATATTGCGAACAATTTATCAACATTATTTAATGTGTTGCTGCCAGCAAGTCTGGTATAAATAACGATAATGGTTATCATTGTATCACAAACGAGGTCAAGTATGGTGACTGCTAGAGCGATCGAATCAGTGCCCGTAACAGTTCTCACAGGCTATCTGGGTGCAGGCAAAACTACGCTACTGAACCACATTTTAACACAGGAACACGGCAAAAAAGTTGCCGTGATTGTCAACGAATTCGGCGAA
>JAYUGZ010000197.1:0-5317 GCA_043767465.1 Cyanobacteriota bacterium | reverse complement strand
CGAACTCTCAAACACATACAAAATGTCGATGAAGAGGGTCGGCACGGGGGCACGACCCCTACAAAATTATCGTTTTCTTGAGAATGAAATAGCCCTGGACAACTTAACTGTTAAAAAGAAACAATTAAGTAACCATTTTGGAACTTAGCACCAGTCACAGACTTTCCAGTCAGCGCGGGAGGTAGCAAAATATTGCGCCGCTGATCGCCCGCTTCGATTGTTACTTCCGGCCCAGATTGAATCAATTTAATTTCTTTCTTGTCAAACCCAGGCAAAAACAAACTAACTAAACGCTGTGCAGTGTTAATGTTAATCGGTTTAGGAGCTTTTGCAGCCTCCGAAAAATCTGGCAAAGCATCAATTAATGGCTGCCAATTATTATCACTGTGCGTCGGCACCGAAACCGCTGTCAAAGGATCGAAATCAGTAGCAATAGTTTCTGTCACCGCTGCTTGATTGACAATTACACCGCCGACAGTCAAACCAATTTGTTGAGAACTTCCCCACAAATAGCGCGCAGTGGCGATCGCACTTGCATCTCCAGTCGTCACCAAATAAGCCGCCGTGCGGTTCGGATCGGCCAGCGATTCCTTACCCTTATCCAAAAAATTATCGACTTGCTTAGTAGATTGAACAGCATTATCTCCCGACAAATCCACCGTCAATACGGTACTGACAACCGGTTGAATAAAAGGCGACAAAGCTTTCCCCAAATCCGAATCTACCAAAGCTTGACGGAAACGGCGGATATACCAACTCAAAATTTCCGGCATTCCCAGCATCCGTAGCGTATCCATGCCGCCGCTACCGTCATAGACAATGACATCATATTGCTTGCTGTCGTCATATTCCCGGAGTTCGTTCAACGCCAGCGCGCTGTCCATCCCCGGTAAAACTCCCAATTCTTGCCCGTAAATCTGCTTGAAAAAAGGAGTACGGACATATTGAGCTTCTAGTTGTTTAACTTCGTCCCACCGACGTTCTAGCAGTGGCGCGCTGTTCACCTGTACTGCTTTCAGGTTCGGGGCGATTTCCTGTGGCGCGGGAGTTAGGGGAACTCCTAGCAGAATACCTAATGCAGGGCCCGGATCTTGGCCGAGTAGCAGAACTCGTTTGCCAAGATCCGCATATTTTTTAGCTGTTGCGATCGCGATCGTACTGCGGCCAGTGCCGCCTTTGCCCAAAAATGTCAAAATCAAAGCCATTTTCTGTTCTCAATTGCCAAAGCTTACTACTTAACATTTAAGCGCAACCTTCGGTCAGAGTGGGAGAACGGGAGAACGGGAGAACGGGAGAACGGGAGAACGGGAGAGGGGGAATTAAAAAAATCTTCTTTATTCCCTCAAACCTCAAACCTCAGTATCCATCCGTTACATCCGTTACATCCGTTACATCCGTTACAAAAGAAGCGGACGTACTTCCTTCTACTAAACGGCTTCTAGCTCATCTTCAAAGAACCAAGTCGCAAAACCAATGTCAAACTTGACCACCACGCCTACTCCGCTGCCATCAACCATTCTGAATCCATCCACAGTGCCTAGTGGATTCTCCTTGATCTTGCCCACCATATTTGCAGGTATCCGATCTCTGAGACGGCGCACCTTAACTCTCTGACCTACTTCTATTGCCACGGAAATTGTTCTCCTGCTCTATATAAGCTATATACAAGCGTTTATTTTACAGTTTGGCGGTCTCGATCGAACAGCAACGCCAGCTCGCCTGATCGCCCCCGATGATTTTCCAGCGAAATTTCGATCGACTTTCCCTAAAAGACGGTATTCTAGTCGGAGTTGCTCGATGTTTGCCCGCTGGTGGCGATCGCCCAGCCGAGCTAGGGTTTCACAGAGCAAGCTCCACTCCCTGAGCCTGCCACATCCCTCAGATCGTTATTTTTTATCGCTTGGCAAATGGCATCTTTTTATTAATTGCCACAACCAGAGGATTTCTATCCAATTAGTCATCCTTTTGGCAGAAGGCAAAAAGCATTCACAAGCAGTAATTAATTTTATATTTGCTATATATAAATACTTGCTTTGGAACCTTTACATCGGCTAAAACTCATGCTAGGAAGGAATTTGAATTAGGGAAGCCAAAAGTTTTGCAGCTCAGATTTTAGTAAAGTGTCATGTTGTAACAGTTTACTAAAATCTGACAATAAAAATCAAATTTAATGCTAAGCTTTCCTGCTGAGAAAGCTTATTTTGGTGTCTGTTTGATGGCAGAAAAAATGGAACGATTGCCGGATTTAAGGAGTCTAATAGAGGAAATGAAGTCTAGGAACTTCAACATGACAAAATCGAAATTATGAATAAAATTTGTACGTGCTGGCGATCGACCAAAATTCCACTCCTAAGTTTGTCCTTGGCTGTGCTGGCCTGTCTGCCGGCATTTCGCTCTACGATCGCCAGTCCGCTCTCTCCATCCCCCAAACAGCAGTCAAACCCTACTAAAATTGTCTCAGTCGATCGACCTCCAGCACTCCCAACCGGCTCAAAATCTCCAAAATTTCCGGTAACAGCAGCCGCGAATCCATCCCCAGCCAAGACAATAAACAGTCAAGGAACAGCTTTGGTGCGATCGCTCGAAATTCAAGAAATTCGCGGTATAGTCACCTTTAAGGGGCGACCAGCGGTCGTGGGCGATCGGCTACTCGCGAACGGTGACGAAATCATCACCGGCTCCAATTCCAAAGCCCGGTTAGCGATCGACAACAACATCGGCATCGTCGAAGTTGCCGAAAAAACCGCAGTCAGAATCTCCAATTTGTCAAGCAGTGCAGGGGGCGAAAAAGACACAGCCATTTTTGTCAGCCGTGGGCGAGTCAGATTGTCGATCGGCAAAACTAATGCGCCCACAGCCGCCGCCAACACCTCAACAATTATCCCGCCCAACCAAATAGCCACCCTCAATACCTTCAGCGGACTCGGCAAAACAAGTCAAATTGCCCAACAAAAAAAATCTCCCAGAACCGCCCCAGTCAGAGTAGAAACCCCCGAAGGCGTCGCCGGAGTCAGGGGTACATCCTTTGGCGTCAGCGTCGGCCCTGACGGCAAAACCTCAGTCGAAACCATTGAAGGCTCAGTCGGAGTATCTGGCAAAAACGACTCCGAAGTAGTTGTCAACCGCGGCAACGCTACCACAATTTTCCCTCAAACTCCCCCCGCACCGCCCTCAGCCAGCTCTCGCTTAGCTCAACTCAAAGTCCGCAGTTTGTTGAGACTCGGTGGCAATATCTATCGCTTCAGCGGTCAAATTAACCCGATCGACATAATTGATGTCAACAACGAAACAATTAAGATCGATCGACAGGGAAACTTCAAAATCCAAGGGATTTTACCTCCAAGCCGCCGCCTCAACATCGTAGTCCGAGGCCCGTCAGTCACAGAAAGGCATTACAGCCTCGCAGTTCCCTAAACAACTTATCTGAGAGTCGGAATCGAAGGTCAATTATGGCGTCAAATTAATTGCATGAAGTTCAAAGAATTGATCGATCGTCTCAAACAAAATCAACTGATCGGCATCCGGCAATATATCACCACAAATCCTCCCTGGCTGACAGGCGCCGCCGCAGGTATCCTGTCTGCAACCATGCTGCAATTTGGAATCTGGAAACCCCTTGAATATTTGGGATACAAAACCCTATTTCAAATTCGAGAATCGGGAATTTTACCAAATCCGGGGTGGGATGACAGAATTGCCGTAATTGCGATCGAACCGCAAAGCTTGCAGGAATACGGTAAATTTCCTTGGCCGCGCAATCGCTACGCCGAACTACTGTGGGCCCTGAAAAAATCTCCGCCCACAGCAGTTGGTTTCGACATTCTGTTCCTCGATCCGAGTCCCAAAGATCAAATGTTAGCCGCGGCGATCGCCAGCAACGGCAAAGTTGTACTCCCAAGAACCACCAAAGAACAACCAGTAGCATCTTTAAAAGCCGGCACCGCAGGTGTCGGACATATCATCCACGAAGCCGACAGCGACGGCGTTAGCCGCGATTCAAAAATATTTATCGGCTCCATTCCTAACTTCGGTTTAGCAATCACTCAGAGGTACAATGCTGCTAACCCGCAAAATCCTGTATTGTTGCCGCAGCCACAAAATATTCAGGAACAAACAGTCTGGGTTAACTGGCCGGGGAAAACACAAAATCTGCCCACCTATGCTTTTGTTGATGTTGTAGAAGGCAAAATACCTGCAAATGCTTTAGCGAATAAATTAGTCTTAGTCGGCCTAGTTGCTACTGGTTTTGACCAGATATCTACACCTCTCAACAAAACTACTGCTGGGGTTTATTTATATGCAGCTTTGGTTGACAATTTGCTCAATCAACGCTTGCTAAAGCGGCTGCCCGTAGCGCTAGAAATTTTGTTATTGTTGGGGATTGGCCCGCTTACCTCTTGGGTTCTGTGCAACCGAGGTGTTAAAGAAAGAATTGCGATCGCCCTTGGTTTGCCTGTAATTTGGATTGTAGCTGCTGCTGTGTTATTTGGCTGCTATTTTTGGTGGATTCCCATCGCCGCACCCATCGGAACCCTTATTTTATCGGGCACTGCTTTGCAACTGCGCGAACAGTACGAAAAACAGCAGTTGATGAGGTTATTTGAAAAGCACGTCGCGCCCGAGACTGCGAAGCTGATTTGGGAACGCAAAGCTGAGATATTTGAACAGGGAGAACTCGAACCTCAAGAACTGACAGCAACTGTGCTATTTATGGATATTCGCAGTTTTACTTCGATTTCAGAAAAAATGCCCGCGCGGGATTTGCTCAACTGGCTGAACAATTATTTAGAAGCAATGACCGACTGTATTATGGATCACGGCGGCGTTGTAGATAAATATATTGGTGATGCGATTATGGCAGTTTTTGGCGTGCCTTTTTGCCACAGCGAATATGCAGAAATTCAACAAGATGCTTTAAATGCCGTGGCGGCTTGTATCGCCATGCACGAAAAACTCCACGAAATTAATCAGCAGCTTAGAATTGACCACAAACCTTTAATTAAGTTTGGCATTGGTTTACATACTGGACAGTTAGTTGCTGGTACAGTCGGCGGTTCCCGGCGTTTAAATTATTCTGTGATCGGCGATGCTGTCAATGTTGCTGCTAGACTGGAAGCGATGAATAAGGAAATTGTTTCTGATAGTCCTTTTAATTTGCTGGTTACGGGGCGGACTTTTGCTTATGTGCGCGATCGCTACGAAGGCCAAAAAGTAGGGGCGATTCAATTGCGCGGTAAAAAAGAAGAGACTGTGGTTTATGCTATTTTGGGTGAAAAGCAATAGTCAGTTGACAGTTGTTAGTTGTTAGTTGTTACCA
>JAYUGZ010000196.1:0-2115 GCA_043767465.1 Cyanobacteriota bacterium | reverse complement strand
TCGCCCAAGCAATTAAACCAAGGCACAGCTACTACTGGTGCTTCGACAATACCGCCACCTGCTGATGTCCTAATTCTGCGTAGAGGATTTTAGATATCGCAACCAAGAGCTTCTAATATATTTACCCGCAAGACGGTATAACTTGAGCCTGTATCAACTAATAGTCTGAATTGTCTCACAGTATTACTTTTGCTAGAAGCAGCAGCTTTTAAAATGAGTAAATTTCCGTAACGCGAACACCGATAAAGTCTTTGTGAAGTCACGAGATTAGAGAATAGTCATCAGGAATAGGGCCAGTGTATTCTATGGAAATTGACCGGATGTCTGGAAATTTCGTCAAAGCTTGGTCTATTTCGTCTCGCTCCGGTGAGTGAGCTAAAACTTCGCCACGAATCACATTCCATAAATCGTCGGATTCAGTATCAGCAATTAGCACCCACTCGCGAGGATGGCGATCGCGTATTTCTGCCGCAGTCAAGATTTCTCCTGTGGGTTTATAATCTGATTCGTTGTTATTTTGAATCAGAACTTGAGAGGGCTGGTTGGTTTCAGCTTGAGTAATTTGTTCATTTAACAGTTGCCAAATTCGGCGTTTGTCTTCTGGTTTCAGGGAGGCGATCGCATCTACTAGGACTTGAAAAGGAATTTGCAACTGTACGGTTTCTCTGAACATGGCGTTTCTCAAGGTATGATAACTCTTGAATTAGCTAATACTAATATAGTAACTCAAAATGAAACCGCAGATGAACGCAGATCAAAAAATATCTGTGTTCATCTGTGTTCATCTGCTCAAATCTGCGGTGGCAAAAACACCCCTAGGAACCGCCGCGCAACTTATCCAAAACAGTCCGATCTTCCAAAGTCGAAGTATCCCCAGTCACCTCTTCCCCAGCCGCCAAAGAACGCAACAAACGCCGCATAATCTTCCCGCTGCGTGTTTTCGGCAAAGCATCAGTAAATCGAATTTCGCCGGGACGCGCGATCGCGCCAATCTCCTTCACAACGTGCTGCTTCAACTCCTTAGCCAATGCGTCGCTAGGTTCCTGAGTATTTTGCAGCGTCACAAACGCCACAATTTCCTCACCTTTAATCTCATCCGGTTTCCCGACAACCGCAGCCTCCGCCACCGCTGGATGGGATACCAAAGCCGATTCAACTTCCATCGTACCGAGTCGGTGTCCGGCGACATTAATCACGTCGTCAACACGGCCCATTACCCAGAAATAACCGTCTGCATCCTTGTGCGCGCCATCCCCTGCAAAGTACACAAATTCGCCATCTTTGGGATGCAAATATTCCCAATAAGTGCGGCGGAAGCGATCGGCATCGTTGTAAAGAGTCCGCATCATGCCCGGCCAAGGATGTTTCACAACTAAATAACCGCCACTTTCATTAGTTACCGGTTCGCCTTCAGAGTCAACGATATCGGCAACAATTCCGGGGAAAGGAAGGGTTGCAGAACCTGGTTTTGTAGGAATTGCACCGGGTAAAGCGGTAATCATAATTCCGCCAGTTTCCGTTTGCCACCAAGTATCGACGATCGGACAATTCGAGTTACCAATTATGCGCTGATACCACATCCAAGCTTCGGGATTAATCGGTTCCCCAACAGTTCCTAATAACCGCAAAGATGACAAATTTCTGGCATTTGGCAAGTGTTCGCCCATTTTCATAAACGTGCGAATTGCGGTGGGTGCAGTGTAGAAAACGGTGACGCCGTATTTTTCAATGACATCCCAAAAACAGCCGGGATTAGAAGGGCGAGGAGCACCTTCATACATTACAGTTGTTGCACCGTTCGACAGCGGCCCGTAGACAATATAACTGTGTCCGGTAATCCAGCCGACATCCGCAGTACACCAATAAACATCGGTATCTTGGAGGTCGAATATCCACTTGGTTGTCATGTGGGTATAAAGGTTATAACCGCCCGTTGTATGGACGACACCTTTTGGTTTTCCGGTACTTCCAGAAGTGTAAAGAATGAATAGCAAATCTTCGCTATCCATCGGTTCGGCTGGACAATTTGCCGATGCACCTTTTTGCAAATCGTGCCACCAATGATCGCGCCCGGATTCCATGTGAATTTGCTGTTTGGTGCGCTGAACTACCAGA
>JAYUGZ010000195.1:0-5347 GCA_043767465.1 Cyanobacteriota bacterium | reverse complement strand
CAAGTAACTAATAACTATGGAATCTGATTTTTTAAAGCCGGAAGAGTGTGCGGAAGTTGATATGGCGCTGTTGTCGTCGAAGGAGAAGTTTTCGGCGCAGTTGGCAATTTATGCTTTGAGGGTGTTGAAGCAAATTGCTGGGGAGACTGGTTTGGCGGTGGCTGATGTAAGCAATCAGCAGGTGATGGATTGGGTTAGGAATGATGAGAGTATTAAAGGGTCGATCGAACTTGATGCTAGTTTTGAAAACTTTTTTACGAATTTGGTAATTGCGTCTTTGCGGCCGTTGAGGCAAATTGCTGTGGAAGCTGAAAGTGCGATCGAGCAATTAACAGTTAAGCAGGTTGTGGCGTGGTTTGTAAAGGATGGGAAGATTCGCCGAGAGCAGGGTGTCGATGCGGCGTTTTTGGATTTGTGAGTTTCATTCTTTGTAGGGGCAATCCCTCCGTGGTTGCCCCGATACCTGAAACGCCCACTAATCGCCTATGGGCTGGGCGGGCACGGGGGCACCGCCCCTACAAAACCTTGGTTGTTCTGAGGGCGAACGTCAAAAATATTTCAAAAAGGGGTTGACAAATTTAGGGGAGTTTGGTAATGTAATAAGTGTCGAGCGAAAGAGATGCAGCGCATCAAGTTTAACGCAGACACAGGATTCAAAGTTTTCAAAGCTTTCCTGGTGCTTATGATGTAATGGAACCACTCCGATCCATCCCGAACTCGGTTGTTAAACGTTGCTATGGCGAAGATACTCGGCGGGTCACTGCCCGGTAAAATAGCTCGGTGCCAGGTTAATAATAAATTAAAGCTCTTTTCCCGCAACAACGGAAAAGGGCTTTAGTTTTTTCACAGAATATTTTTACCTCGTCCGCTCCAACGCCCTGTGAGAACGCGCTTTGGTGGCAATTTCACAACTTCTCTGCCGCTTTCAGCTTGTTTCTTCTGCAAGTCTGCAAATATTGCCTCCAAGTCATAATTGAAAGACTTGGCATACTCTTGACGAATTTTGTGAATTTCTTCTACGATTTCATCGGTAAGCATAAATTAATTTCCTAGTAGTTCATAGGGCGTACAAAGGATCGGTAACTCGTATCCGAAATCAAAACTGATTTCTGCAAGTTTTCCCTGGATTTGAGCGTTTGCGATATGCTTGCAGTTCCAGGTTAACAGGTAATCCAAGCCGTGAACGGTCGCTGCTGCAATGTGAATTGCATCGATATGTGCTTTAGGGGGAAGATTGCTGCGTGTAAGAAATTGCGAGGCTAAGTCTCGGACAGCTTGATTTAATTCTAGTAATGGAACACCGCGAAGGAGTTCCATACGTTGAACCGCAATTTCTGTGTCTCCTTGTGCTACCTCGTTTAGGACAGCCTGTGAGATGTACATTGTGAAAGCACTGCGGCGATACTCCCACCAATCTTTTGTTACCTCGATATTGGCCGCCAGGATTAGGTTTTTGGTCGATCGAGCTGTTAGGTAGCCCAAGATGCTCGTTTCAATGTAGAGGGTTTCACTCATACGGGATAGGTATTTGCTAAAGCATCTCGAAGGGCGCGATCGGGTTTACTGTTATCAAACAGAATCGCACTGACAATTGCATTTGTATCAAAAACATAGCGCATCTTACTCATCAAAAAGAATTGAATCCAAAATTTCTGGGGTCAATCCTCGCGATTGAGCATTCCGACTCATCTCACTCATTACCTCCTCTAGGGGTCTTTTGCGTCGAATTGCATCACTAAGTTTCAGGCTAAGTAATGCCTCCAATTTACGACGCTGTTCTTCGGAAGCAGCCTCAAAGATTCTGGCAACCTCAGCATTAACGCGAATGGCGATCGTTTTGGTTTGCATGATGGTTATGTGATGTTTTAATGACTGTTTTCAAATAAGCTAGAATTGCAGGGGACTAGAACCATTTTGCCCAAGCTTTAGCAATATCGTCTGGGATTTTGGCATCAGCTATTCTATTTTGGTGCTTGTGCATCACAAAGTCGATGAACTCGCTGACTTCTGGCAAAAATGATTCTGGAAGTTGTTGCAATTTGGCGATCGCAATATCACGAATAGTCATAATAATTGCCTCTTTTCGTTGTCTTTATTTTAACCCACATTTCGCTGCATCAGGGTTGTTATGGTGCACAGTTTTGCATCTATTCAGATTGAATCCAGTTTTTAACAATAGCGATCACAACGCAAACATAGGGATCATCCAAAAAATCTTCAATAGCAGCTTCACCATCATCCTGCAATGCTTTTATAAGCTGACGCTTAAAGTTGCGACCAGTTTCATCACTAACGTAAGCAATCTTTTCGGCTTCAGTAGCAGTTGGGTTAGTAACCTCTAGCTGCTTAAGAAGACGTTGAATTTTAGCAGTTAATACAAGGATTTCACCATTACTCAAATTGTTTGTGGAATAAACATTACCTCCAACAACACCGCCAGCGAAATTACCACCTATGATAATACCAGCCTGGTTATTGTTCCCGACGATGTATTTACCTGAAATATTGACAGTCTGAAAATCATTAAGAGCAACTATTCTTTCTTGTATTCCCAATGCAGAATGAAAAGCTGGATGAACAACATACATCTTCTGTTGAGGAAGAGTTAAGTTAGGTAAGTTATAAAAGAACACATAAGCACTATCGACTATCGCACCAAGAAACCCAATATTGTATAATATTTGTATAATTCCATCTACATTTAAGGACTGCAAAGTTCGATGAATACGCTCCATTCTATTTTTAGCTTCCTGATACCGAAGCTCGAATTCATTTTTGTCTAAACTTTGCTTAAAACCTTGGAAAAGTCCAAACAAGATATCTAGATATGGATATTGAACCAGATACTCGCTGGCTAAATCTCTCAACTTCTCAGCAGAATATTGAATTTCTGCTGTCAGAATATCATCTTCAGTTATTTTGGTATGTTGCCGATCTTGAGCTATCCGTAATGCTCGGTTACAAAATTGGATGGTTTCACGAGGTCTTCTCAGAGTTCTACTCATGATGTACTTAAAAGAGTCTTGAGATCCAACCGATATGTCAAAGACCTGTTCCCAAATTTTGTCATTTTTTTCAATAGAATCAATATTCGTTGAGATTTTTACTCGATTTTCTATAAGCTGTTTTAAATCTCCTTCTGACCAGGATAATCTTTCGGAAAGACTATTAAGTTTGTCAATATCGTGAAATTTAAGTACATCAAAGATATCCGAGCGCAGAAAAACCATAATTTTAGTCATCGGAAGCGTCTCATTCAAGATATGAGTTGCTCTCAGAAGCCCACCAATCATTAATTTAGATTCTTCTGTGTCGTTCCAAACCTCATCCACTTTATCTATTAAGATGACGATCTTTGTAGAATCAAGATATCCCAATAGTTTTTTTAGCTTAACTTCAAACTTGGTCAGCGAATCCATTAGATCAATTTCTGACTCGACTTTTTGAGATTCCGCAGCTCCTTCAAATCCTGCAAAGCTAAAAGAAACCTTTGAAAAAATCTTGAACAATCCAGACAAGTTTGAACCAAAATCATTCTCAACCTCGCCTTGCTTCTTTAAAAAATTTCGTACTGCTTTTAAATCATCATTCAATTTATGAAGTTCGGGAATTTTTAATTTATCGAATAACTCAATAAATTCAAATGTCACTTTCACGAGTAGAACATATTTCCAAGCCTGCAAATAAAGCTCTTCCCTATTAATAGAGTTAATTTTTAACGCCTGAATTTTTTGCTGAGATAAAGATTCCGGTGTCAATAAGGCTACTTTCATACCTTCGTTTTCAAAAGCATTTTTAAGTATTAGACAAGTAGCACTTTTCCCTGCACCTTTTCGCCCAATTACTAATTCACTTTGATCGGCTTTGATTCTATTATAAAGACCAGTTTTAAGGAAAACCTTGCTTGGCATCTCGTTCAGCATCATCATTACCAAATGTAAGCTTTGCAATGTCCATTTTTGTAGTCATAACTTAGATTTCCTAACTTTTAAAATAAGGCTTATTTTCATACAACCCTGAAAATTAAAGGCTTTCAGTTATTCAATACATTACGTCTCAAAGACAAGCATCAAGGTGAGTCTTAATTTTTTCCCGAACATAATTCAGACTCATGCATACTATTAAATCATCAAAACCGAATTTTGTCAACAGGATATCCATCGCACCAACCCAAAGAGATTGCACGGACTTCTAAATCTTCGAGAGGTTCATCAAAATCATCAGACATCCATATCTTACCTTTCCAAATTCCAAGTCCGCCTCGCTTGGCAGCTTTTTCGGTTTTAGGAGCCTCTTGGGCGTCTCGGTTTACAAGAAATTCCTTCATATCCTCAAGCGGCTCATCAAAGTCATCAGGTAGCGGTAGAAGAAACATTCCTTTCATTGTTCCGGCAACTCGACGCTTGTTTGTTGGCTTTTCTTGAGTTGAGTTTTTAGCCTGCTTTTCAATCAAAAACTCAATGTAATGAAGCACTTCTGTCTGAAGAGACTCAGGGAGTTCTTCTAGTTTTTCTAAAATGACTGGCTGTATCATTGTTTCTACTCGCGATCGCCCATCTACTCCATTAAAGCACCAAAACCCAATGTCAGCAACAGAATAGCCCATTATCTAGCCCGATCGCCCAAAATCGCACTCACACCATCATCATTCTGCAACTTGCCTAAAACCACCCGATCGACTATTCTTCCTAATAGCAGGACTAACAAAGAAAACATGAAAGCAATATTGCCACCTTGGATAGTTTTAGACTCCCTATTGCACAACTGGCTACTAGAAGATATCGGTAGGGGCGATCGCACAACATCGGCCTTATTCCCCGCAGCCAGCATCCAGGGTACTGCTAAATGGATAGTCAAAGAAGCTGGAGTCATAGCCGGATTGCCGATCGCCGATCGCACATTTAAACTTTTAGACAACAGCCTCAGTTTCATCCCGCAAGTACCGGAAGGGAAACTGTGCGAAAAAGGAGAAGTAATCGCCGAGATTTCCGGGAATTTCGATGCGCTGCTAACCGGAGAAAGAGTAGCATTAAACTTGGCAATGCGTTTGAGCGGCATCGCTAGTTTAACTCAAAAATATGTTGACAAAATTGCCGATTTGCCCGTGCAATTAGTGGATACCCGCAAGACAACACCAGGGTTGAGATTGTTGGAAAAATACGCGACTCAAATCGGCGGTGCTTGCAATCATCGCATGGGATTAGATGACGCGGTGATGATTAAAGACAATCACATTGCGGCGGCTGGGGGAATTGCCGAGGCGATCGCCCTAATTCGCAATTCTATCCCCTATCCGCTGACAATCGAAGTTGAAACGGAAACTCTGGCTGAGGTAGAGACAGCTCTT
>JAYUGZ010000194.1:0-5349 GCA_043767465.1 Cyanobacteriota bacterium | reverse complement strand
CCCAGCTTTCTTGAGGGTGTTCGAGCATTTTTTCTCGCCAGAGATCGCGCCCTTGGGCTGTAATGCCGTAGATTTTACGCGGGTTGCCGCCATCTCCGGCAACTTGGGCCATTACCGAAATCTCGCCTCGCTCTTCCAAGCGCTTCAGCAGTGGGTAAATTGCTCCGTAGTTGACACTGATGTAACTGCTCATAAATAGCTCCAGTTGTTGCTTTAGCCGATAGCCGTGCAGGGGTTGTCGCTGTAGCAGGCCAAGGGCTGATAATTCAAGCATTTATATCACTCTGATATTATAGTCTGGATTATACAACTATAACTGACTAAGGGCGCTCTGATAAATAGCTAGTTTTAAAGCAATTTGAGAGTCAAAAACACATTTTATAAAGTTTGTCAATATCCTGAAGATGTATCGTTTGATAGTCAAGAAAGGGCGATCGGTGCGATCGACTACCACCGCGTTTATTTGCGATCGCCACTCGCGTGAAATTTTAGTAAAAAAGCCGATTTGTCCGCTCCAAAGTTGATGCATCGGACAGCCATTAGTATCTCCCTCAAAGGAGATTCCAACTTCTTTGCTTGAATCCCGCTAAATACCCCGGCTCAATGGTCAATTAATTCATGTAATTCCTGCTACTAATTAGCAACATTTCTTTACATCAATGCTTCTGGAATGCACAACTTATCGAGAATTGAAATTTTTTAATCTTTAATTAAGCCATCTGCGTGTATTTACGGATACAAGGCGGAAGCGTCCTGGGCTTTACTTCACACAATCTTCACAATTATCCGCGACTATACGGCTCATTTATAAAGATTGTGTAAAGATGACCATTGAACCGTAGCCACTATAGCTATTTTGTGAGCTATGATTGGAACCAGCGAAACCAACACTTACGCAATCACCGCAGTTTCCTGAAAAAAACCGAATTCCGACATCCCAAAAGTTGTGAAAAATGTTGAAATATGAGGTTTTCGCCACAAAACTTAAGAAGCTTTTTTCAGCCTGCTAGGTGGCACTAAAAAACAAAACATGGGCTCAGTCTGGTTAATTATCGGTCAATAAAATTGACACAAAAATTTAACAGGGAAAGCTATGAAAAAAAGTTTAGGGGTACAAAATTACTTCGAGCGCTCCCAAGCCTCATTGCCGACTATTCCAGCTCTTGAAAAACTCTTGGGAGAAATCGGTGCAGAACCGACATTAGTTGCAAAATTAAATACAGCCTGTGAAATTTGCGATTTTCAGCTCGGAGATGAAATCACCCAATATCAAACACCGGATAATACCAACAATTTAGTTGAACAAGCACAGAGCGATTCCCTACGGGATAGCTTCGCTTCACGCAATTTTTATTTAGTTTGCCAAGGAAGAGTCAGGCTGCTAGCGGTAGAAGCCTCTCAACACCAGGAAGTTTCGGCGGTGGTACTGGAAGTCGGAGCAGTATTTGGCACAGACGACGTATTTATTGACAGCGGACTCCCTTACAGGGCAATTGCGGCCGGTACCTGCCAAATCGCTCGCATAAATGCAGGAAAATTGCAGCTTGTTTTAGAGGAATTCCCCCAACTGCAACAGCACTTGCAGCAAGAATTCCAACAGCGGCAGCGGTTAATATTTTTCAAAACGCAAACAGATTTGCGAACCCTCGCTCCCCACCAACAACAGCTTCTGTGGCCGCACTTACTTTCTTACCTAGAAGAAAGCCGAATTTCCGCCGGAGTTTCCATCGCTGAACACTGCCAAGAATCCACCAATCATTTTTGGCTCCGCAGCGGTAAAATTCAAGGTCAAGCACCGCCAATTATCGGCAGTAACTGGGGACATTCCGACGTACCGAGCGACTGGAAATCTGCAACAGACTTGCTAATTTACCAGATCCGCGCCGAACAGTGGGAAATCGCCCAAGCCATAATTACTTCCGACAGTAAATCTCGCCCTAAAATTATCCGCAAATCTCCGATTTTAAGCTTAGTACCTGCGCCAAAAGATGCCACCTCTGCCTCAAAAACTGAGCCGTCAAAATTAACCGCAGTCGAGCATCCCAAATCGGCATCGGGAATTATTAGTTTTCCCAAACCGAAGCGGCGCAGATGGTTGAGCAGCGGACACCCATTCATTCAACAACAGAGCGGAGCAGATTGCGGAGCGACTTGCTTAGCCATGATTAGCGAATATTGGGGTAAGAAATTCAGCCTGAATTACTTGCGCGAATTGGCAGAAATCGGCCGCAGTGGCGCGTCGCTCAAAAGTTTGGCAAAAGCAGCGGAAAGAATGGGATTTCAAACCCGTCCGGTGCGAGCTTCTTTAACTCCCCTGCGCAATCAAAATCCCTGGATTGCTCACTGGCAAGGAAATCATTACGTTGCAGTTTATCGATTCAAGAATCAACAGGTTTTAGTTGCCGATCCGGCTGCGGGTAAGCGGTGGATGAGCATTAAAGAATTTACCGAAAATTGGACTGGGTACGCCCTAATTTTAGACCCGACAGCGGAACTCTACCGCAATCACAGTGCCGAACATAAAGGGATCAAAGTTAAGAATTTTCTGGGCATAATCTGGCCCTACCGCGCTGCGATCGCCCAAATTCTGATCCTCTCCTTGTTGATCCAAATGTTTGGGCTAGTTACTCCCCTGTTTACCCAAGTAATTCTCGACCAAGTAGTTGTCAGCAAAAGCATAGTCACTCTGCACGTTTTTGCGATCGGACTGCTGATGTTTAGTGTTTGGCGATCGCTGTTGGGCGCAACGAGACAATATTTGCTGGATTATTTGTCCAACCGCATTGACCTGACTTTAATTAGCGCTTTTATCAGTCACACTCTGAGTTTGCCGATCAAGTTTTTTGAATCTCGTCAGGTGGGTGATATCTTGACGCGGGTTCAGGAAAATCAAAAGATTCAGTCGTTTTTGACTCGCCAAGCTATTACTGCTTGGTTGGATGCTTTGATGGCTGTGGTTTACATCGGACTGATGGTTTACTATAACTGGCGTCTGGCTTTGTTGGTGCTGGCTTTGATTCCGCCGATCGTGATTTTGACTTTGGTGGCAACTCCGTTTCTGCGCCAAATATCGCGGGAGATTTTTAACGAAGGTGCCAAGCAAAATTCATCTTTGGTGGAGATGATTACTGGGGTAGCGACGATTAAGGCAACTGCTGCTGAGCGAGAAATGCGCTGGCGCTGGGAAGACCAATTAACCTCGATGATTAATACTAAATTTCGGGGGCAGAAGTTGGCGAATTCTTTGCAGGTAGTTGGGGGTGGGATTAATACTTTGGGTAGCACGGCTTTGCTGTGGTACGGGGCAATGTTGGTGATTCAAGACCAGTTGACGATCGGTCAATTTGTGGCTTTTAATATGATGATCGGGAGTGTGATTTCTCCTGTGCTTTCGGTGGTGGGACTTTGGGATGAGTTTCAAGAGGTGTTGGTTTCGATCGAGCGTTTGGATGACGTATTCTCGGCAGAACCTGAAGAAAGCCCTTACAAACCAATGCTGGTGCTGCCTCGCATTCACGGAACCATCAAGTTTGACAATGTTTCTTTCCGCTATGCTCAGGATGAGGAACGCAATACGCTGCAAAATCTTTGCTTTGAGGTGCAAGCTGGAGAAACTGTGGCAATTGTCGGCCGCAGCGGTTCCGGTAAGAGCACTTTGGTGAAGCTGCTGCAAGGTTTCTATTATCCAGAAAAAGGGCGGCTGACTGTTGACGGCCACGATATTCGCCATATTTCTTTGCAGTCGCTGCGAATTCAGTTGGGTGTTGTCCCGCAGGATTGTTTCTTGTTTTCGGGAACGATTTTGGAAAATATCACGCTGTACAAAAATTTGGAAACCCCCGCCAGTCATGGCGAAGAAGGAACATTTGCTGATTCTGCAAGCTTGGAAGAGGCGATCGAAGTTGCGAAACTAGCAGAAGCTCACGCTTTTATTCAAGATATGCCGCTGGGGTATCAAACTCCTGTGGGGGAAAGGGGAACGAGTTTGTCTGGGGGCCAGCGGCAGCGAATTGCGATCGCCCGTGCTCTGTTGGGCGATCCCCGAATTTTGATTTTGGATGAAGCAACTTCTTCGCTGGATACTGAGTCTGAGCGCAGGTTCCAGCAAAATCTGGCCCGCATTAGTCGCGATCGCACTGCGTTTATTATCGCTCATCGGTTGTCTACGGTGCGTAATGCCGATCGCATTTTAGTTTTAGACAAAGGCATTTTAGCCGAACAAGGCAACCACGACCAATTGATGGCCGAACGCGGACTTTACTATCACCTCGCTCAGCAACAGCTCGATCTTTAATACCAATTTTGTATGAGGCCCCGTAGCATCTGATCTCCCTGGCACCCCCCTTAATAAGGGGGGGACAAGATTCTTCTCAAAGTCCCCCTTGCTTTCGGGGGATTTAGGGGGATCGAGATATGTGTAACCGTTAACAGTCAACTGTCAACAGACTAATTTGGAGGAAATACAATGTTTTCAGAAGATGCCAAAGAATTAGGGCACGCTCCTGATGAAATAGATGAAGTCTATGGGGGCGTAGCTTTAAGGCAAGAAAACGAAGCCAGAAAAACAGACCGCTCTTTAGAAGTAGTCGAGTCTCAAAATCGCTCTTCTAAAACTAATGAATATATCTATCCGGCAAAGTTTCGGCAGCCTGATGCTGATAATTGGTCGCCTTCTTTGCAAACTGTACTAGACCAACCGCCAGTATCTTTTCCCCAGTGGTTGATATTGGGAGGAATGGTTTTTTCCGTAGCTTTTGGAGCGTGGGCAACTTTGGGCAAAATCGATCAAGTCGGCCACGCTCAGGGCAAATTAGTACCCAAAGGTGATGTTTACAAAATTCACCCGACTGAGCCGGGGAAAATCATTAACCTCGCAATCAAAGAAGGTCAAAAAATCAAAGCTGGGCAATTATTGGCGGAATTAGACCCGGAAACGGCTGCGAGCGAGGTGGAGCGTATCGATAAAATTCTGGGCGCTTATCAGATTCAATTGGTGCAGCAGGTTAGTTCGATCGAGAGAACTCGACTGGAATCTCAGGCGAGCCTCGCAATTGCTGCTGCTGACAAGCTGGGGGCCCAAGCTGCGATCGACCGTGCTCGCGCTACACTCGCTACTACGCAGTCTCAAATCGAGCAATTGCACGCAGATGTAGTGTCTCAGAAAGCGCGCCAACAACAGCTCAAACCTCTGGAAAAGCAGGCACAAAATCTGTTGTCGCAACTGAAAACCGATGTCACCTCTCAACAGGCGAGGCGCGATCGGGTGAAACCGCTGCAAAATAAGAGTCAAGACTTGCTGACACAATTGCGAGCAAAAGTGGCGGCTCACAAAGAGCGGATAGGGCGGCT
>JAYUGZ010000193.1:0-2133 GCA_043767465.1 Cyanobacteriota bacterium | reverse complement strand
ACCTGGGAACCGATGTAAGCGAGGCTCTGCCTCGCCTGCGAAAATGGAGGCAGAGCCTCCGGATCTGCGTTACCAGGCAGAGCCTGGTAACGAGTAACGAGTATAATCATTTAGGATTGCTATAGTTATTTGTTATTTGTTATTTGTTATATCGTTTCCGGTTGCATCGGTATTATGCTAACAGTGAACAGTCAACAGTCAACAGTGAACAGTCAACAGTTAACAGTGAACAGTCAACACCAGAGTCGGTCTCAAAATCGGAGTTAGTATTTTGATAAGCTGTAACACATTTAAATTGTATGTTTTGCGGCGAGGTGGAAAAAGCAAAGCGTCAAATCTTCTCGGCTTCTCCCCTCTCTCCCTTTTCCTGTTAGTTATAACAGGCAATTTATATGGGAGCAACTTAAAGCTGGGCTTAGTTGCTGCCGGTAAAAGTCACTTCGGGGAACTTTGACTGAGCTTCAGTCATCGGGCGTCGTCTGCCTTCTTCTTGCCAGTAGTTGATGACTTCTGTGGCTTGGTTGAGGACTTCGACGCGATCGTTGTCAGCAATCCAGTGTTTGGCTTCGAGTTCGTTTTTGAGTTCTTCCCACGCATCTTTGCGGGGCCAGAAAAAATAAGCTGTCAGCGGGCTAGTCCCTTTGCCGACAACTTGGTCAACGGCGAGGGCAACATTCTCTTCTAGCCAGAGAACTTTTAAGATGAACTTGGACAAGCAAACCTCCAGGGTTCCGATCGAACTTGTTAAAAATTTCTACAATCGCTAAGCGTAGCACATTTTGTTCAAGAATGAGTCATAAGTGATTAAAAGTTTTGTCGCGCGGCTGGGTTTCGCATCGAGAAGGGGCTGGGAACAGATAAAATTTGGGTTCTCACCCGCCAAGTTACCAGGATGGTTAAGTTGTGAACAGAGTTATTTTAGTTTTTGACATTGACGGTGTGGTGCGGGATGTCTCCGGTTCCTACAGGCGGGCGATCGCCGATGCGGTAGAAAATTTCACGGCTGGTGCTTTTCGCCCGAATTCTCTGGATATCGACTCTCTCAAGTCTGAGGGAGTGTGGAATAATGACTGGCAAGCGTCTTTCGAGTTAGTTTGCCGTTATTTTGAGGGGATTGGGCGATCGCGAAATCAACTCGCTTTCAACTATAACGAATTAGTCGCTTTTTTCCAAAGTCGCTATCGCGGGAATGATGATAAAAATTGGATTGGTTACATTTGTGACGAACCGTTATTGTTAAGTCCAGCTTACTTTGAAAATTTAACAGTTGGCGGAATTGTTTGGGGATTTTTTAGCGGCGCGATGCGCGACGAAGCAGCTTATGTTTTGTCAGGAAAACTGAGGTTAAATTCCCCCGTGTTAGTCGCGATGGAAGATGCACCGGGAAAACCAGATCCGACTGGACTTTTTGCGGCAATTGAACAGTTGGAAAACCTGCACAGTTTAGAAAGCAATTTGCCCGTGATTTATGCGGGAGATACGGTTGGCGATATTTACACTGTTGTGAAAGCGCGGGAATTACAGCCAAATCGAGTTTGGCTGGGCGCAGGAATTTTGCCACCTCATATTTGGGATGATTCGGTGCGCTGTGAAGCCTATGCTGCGGGGCTGAAAAATGCTGGTGCAGCAGTAGTTTTAAGGAATGTCGAAGAATTGAATGCTGCGCAAATTGGAGAATTAGTTAAGACGGCCGTTAAGACAGATCGGACGGCGGTTTAAACCGCGTCTACACAAACGATGTCCGCCGGACGCCGACTCAAGAAAGACGGCGGTTGAAACCGCGTCTACACAAAAGATGTCCACCTCCGCGGACTCAAGAAAATAACATAATTTTAACCGTTTTATCTTCAACCTGCGGAGGCAGGTTTGGTTTGTATAGACGCGGTTGAAACCGCCGTTTTATCTTCAACCCGCTCCCGTCGCGTGAGTGTTTGTGTAGACGCGGTTTCAACCGCCGTCTTATCTTCAACTAATCTTATTTCAAGTTCAAGAATTTGTCTAAAGCGCTGACGACAACTGGCGGCCAGCGACGGGTTTCTGCCACCCAATCGAGGTGTTTGTAGCGGGAATCGAGGCCGATCGCAGCTACCCAATTGCTCTCAGCTTCGCCGCGATTTCCCGCTTCCCAAAGAC